>CAMTJK010000081.1 GCA_947072805.1 uncultured Prevotella sp. | reverse complement strand
AAATCGCAAAACGCGTAACTCACTGACTATCAGCGCTCCCTATTTGAGATGAAAAGCGCTCATTTTCGCGTCGTAGGTTACAAATCGAGGTTTGGATGTCTATTAACACACGTTAAAGTAAACATTTTTCATAAAAGTAAATAAATGTTATACGTGTTATTTCGCTATGCCCCCGTAATGTGTTGTCGTCAGATTTTTGGCAGTTTTTTGTTGGTTGAAATTTCGCATTGCGGACATATGCCGCGCACCATGAAGTTGGCAGAGGTTACAGTAAAACCGTCTGGCAGGCACACTTCCGGCACCGGCATATCGTCAATGCAGAGTGTGCGATGGCAGCGCTCGCAGTAGAAGTGTACGTGTAGGTCGTTGTCGCCGTCGGCATCGTGGCTTGTGCAGGGCTCGTATCTCACGCCATCGTCGCCACCCTCTATCACGTGTACGATGTGGTTGTCGCGGAAGACGGTGAGGGCTCTGAATATCCCCGACCTCTCTACGGTGAGGAGCCGCTCTTCCAGTTCAAGGAGCGACAGCGGTCGCCCCGCATCGGTCAGGGCCTTCAGTGTGAGAATGCGGTTCACCGTGGGGCGTATGCCGTGAGCCGTGAGGATGTTTTCTGCTGTTTTAGCTTCCATCGCCTGTCAATATAGTTTCCGCAAAAGTAGCAATCATTCGCCAAACGGCAAAATTAAGTGCATACAATAACGGCGAAATCGCCTGTTTTTTTATAATTTTGCAGCTGTACGCCACCGAAAAGCCCTCTGCCCACAAGGCCGGAGCCGGCTGATTGCTGACGGATTTACAGAAACAAACAATACAATATATTATATATATAATGAAACGAACGGCTTTACTACTGCTTGCAACCTGCCTTGCCGCGGCTGTTTTCGCGCAATTTTCCAAACCCAGAAGAGAATATGTGGATTTTCTTGTCACTGCAAACCATCCCGACCGCATCTATTCGGCAGGCGACGACGCCGTGATAACGGTGGAAGCCTATAAGGGCGGACTGCCGCTCGACGGTGTAATGCTGCACTTCTCGGCGGGCGAGGAGATGATGCCACCCACGCTGAAGGACTCTCTACCTTTCAGGAACGGTAAGGCGCATATCGCCGCCGGCACGCTCGCACAACCCGGCTTCAAGGAGTGCAGTCTGCGCTTCACCGTCTACGGCAAAACGTACAAGGAGACAGTAAAGTTGGCATTCAGTCCCGACAGCATCAAGCCGTATACCGTGATGCCTGCCGACTTTGACAAGTTCTGGAAGAAGACGCTGAAAGCCTGTGCCGCGACACCACTTGATGCCGAGGTGACACCGTTGCCCGCATATTCCACCGACACGGTGGAAGTATCGCTCGTAAAGCTCACTGTCGGAGCCGCCGGACGCCATGTGTACGGCTATCTCACCCGACCGCGCGACGGCAAGGTACACCCCGTGCTCTTTTGTCCGCCGGGTGCCGGCGCATCGCGCATCAGTCCCACCACCTATTACAGCGAGCGGGGATTCATCTACTTCAACATCAACATACACAACGATTGCAACCCCGAGGCTGACGATGCCGCCTACGAGCGTGCCAAGGCAGCCGTAGAGGGCTACAACCGCCGTGGCATAGCTGCAAAGGAGACATTCTACTACCGTGAGGTGTATGCCGCATGCTCGCGCTGCATAGACTTTCTGTGCTCGTTGCCCGACTGGGACGGCATCAACGTGGGAGTGACGGGAGGCAGTCAGGGAGGCGCACTCTCCATAGTCACTGCCGCACTCAACCCAAAGGTCACATTCTGCTCGCCTTTCTATCCGGCTCTCTGCGACCTTACAGGCTTCAGAAACCACCGTGCCGGAGGCTGGCCCAAATATTACGAGAAAACCGAAGAGGAACCCGGAGCCGACGTGACAATGCAGTATTACGACGTGGTGAACTTTGCGAGAGTGTTGAAATGTCCGGTGTTCTACTCATTCGGATATAACGACCCTACTTGTTCGCCCACATCCACCTATGCCGCATACAACGTGATAACGGCACCAAAGACGCTCCGCGTGACACCGACGAGCGGACACTGGCGATTCCCCGAGACCAACGACGAGTCGGTGGAGTGGATGCAGAACATGGCAGGAATAAAACGATAAGCCGACCACGTAGTGACGGACCACTGACAGAGAAAGCGGAAAGAATGTGATATAGTACGTTTTGGGTTAAAAAAAACAAAACGCTTTAAATGTATAATGAATTATATTACCTTTGCACGGGTTTAAAACCGCATATATCATTAAGAACCATATTATCACTCAACGAATGAAACAATTTAGACGAGTGGACAACATCTTCGGCTGGCTGTCGTTTCTGATAGCGGCTTTCGTTTATTGCTCCACCATTGAGCCGACAGCCAGTTTCTGGGACTGTCCGGAGTTTATTACTACTGGTTATAAACTCGAAGTGGGCCACCCGCCCGGAGCTCCTTTCTTCATGCTTACAGCCAATCTTTTCTCACAGTTTGCAAGCGATGCCACGCAGGTAGCACGTATGGTGAACATGATGAGTGCCTTGTTCTCGGCTCTCACCATCATGTTCCTCTTCTGGAGCATCACCCATCTTACGCGCAGGCTGCTCGTGTCAGAGTGGAAAGACCTGACCACGGCGAAGATGATAGCCATCGAGGCTTCCGGACTTGTGGGAGCGTTGATATATACTTTCAGCGACACCTTCTGGTTCAGTGCTGTAGAGGGTGAGGTCTATGCCTATTCGTCACTCTTCACTGCCGTCGTGTTCTGGCTTATACTGAAGTGGGAAGACCATGCCGACGAGCCTCACAGCGACCGCTGGCTCGTGCTCATTGCCTATATGACGGGACTGTCCATCGGCGTACACCTGCTCAACCTGCTCTGCGTGCCGGCTCTCGTGCTTGTGTACTATTACCGCCGTTTCCCCCATCAAGACCCTAAAGCCGACCTGCGCGGCTCGCTCGCCGCACTGGCTGTGTCGGTGGTGATACTTGCCGCCGTGCTCTACGGAGTGGTTCCAGGCATCGTACAGGTGGGCGGATGGTTTGAACTGTTCTTCGTGAACACGCTGCAGTGTCCGTTCAATACGGGTGAGATAATATATATCGCGCTGCTCATTGCCTGCATCATCTGGGCTATCTACGAGACATTTACCAACCGCAACGAGAAGCGTGCCAACATAGCCTTCATATGCTCTGTAGCCATGCTCGGCATACCGTTCTACGGTCACGGCTGGTCGGCAGTGATAATAGGTGTTGTGGTGCTGGCACTGCTGTGGCTGGTGCTGCGGTTGCGCGACAAGAAGAATGTGGCAATAATCAGCGCAAGGGTGAAGAACACTTCGCTGCTCTGCATGCTCATGCTTATGATAGGATATTCGAGCTATGCACTCATAGTGATACGCTCGTCTGCCAATCCGCCTATGGACCAAAACTCTCCAGAAGACATCTTTACCCTCGGACAATATCTTAGCCGCGAGCAGTACGGTAGCCGACCGCTCTTCTACGGACAGGCTTACACATCGCAGGTGGCTCTCGAAAAGGATGGCGAATACTGCCGTCCCGTGCTCGAAAAGGGCGCACCCATCTATCAGCGCAAGGAAAAGGCTACGCCCGATGAGAAAGATTCATACTATGTGGTACGCACCAACGACCAGTATAAGTATGCGCAGAACATGTTATTCCCGCGTATGTACGACTCCGGAAAGACGGGCGAATACGAAAACTGGATGGGCGGCGTGGAAGGAAGACAGGTTCCTTTTGACCGCTGCGGCGAGATGATATCGGTGAAAGTGCCTACACAGATGGAGAACATACGATTCTTCCTCTCGTATCAGTGTAACTTCATGTACTGGCGCTACTTCATGTGGAACTTTGCCGGCAGACAGAACGACCTGCAGGGCAACGGCGAACCAGAACACGGCAACTGGATAACCGGTTTTGACTGGTTTGACAACTGGATGCTCGGCGATCAGAGCCTGCTGCCCGACGAGCTGAAGAACAACAAGGGACACAATGTATTCTACTGTATGCCGCTGCTGCTCGGTCTGCTCGGCCTCTTCTGGCAGTCGCTGCGCAGGGGACAGAACGGTATACGACAGTTCTGGGTGGTGTTCTTCCTCTTCTTCATGACAGGTCTCGCCATAGTGATATATCTTAACCAGACACCGAGCCAGCCGCGCGAACGCGACTATGCATATGCCGGCTCGTTCTACGCTTTCGCCATATGGTGCGGAATGGGCGTGGCTGCCATCATCGACGAGCTGTGGAGGCGCATAAAAGGTCATCACGCCATAGTGGCAACGGTGATAGGCGCAATATGCTTGCTCGTACCGCTGCAGATGGCTTCGCAGACATGGGACGACCACGACCGCAGCGACCGCTACACCTGCCGCGACTTCGGACAGAACTATCTCATGACACTCCAGCAGGAGGGCAACCCGATAATATTCACCAACGGAGACAACGACACCTTCCCGCTTTGGTACAATCAGGAGGTGGAGGGAGTGCGTACCGATGCACGCGTATGCAACCTCAGTTATCTGCAGACCGACTGGTATATCGACCAGATGTGCCGACCGGCTTACGATTCGCCCTCTGTGCCCATATCGTGGAGACGTATCGAGTATTGCTCGGGCACCAACGATTATGTGCAGGTGAACCCGTCGCTGAAAGCAAACATCCTCGCCCTCTATGAAACTTATCCCGATGAGGCGCGCGAACTGTTCGGCGACAATCCGTTCGAGCTGAAGAATATACTGCGTTACTGGGTGCGCAACGACATAAGCGACCTGCAGAGAGAAACAATGAAGTTCATGTTGGGCGAAAATGCATCTTGCCACGTCATTCCTACCGACACAATCTATCTTACCATCGATAAGGAGGCTGTGAAGAAGAGCGGAATGATGATGGCTGCCGACAGCATACCCGACAAAATGGTAATCTCGCTTGCCGGAAAGCATGCTCTATACAAGGGCGATCTGATGATGCTCGAGATGATTGCGCAGTGCAACTGGACACGACCTGTATATGTGGCCTGCACCGTAGGACCAGGCAATTACATGAATCTCGGTGACAACTTCGTGCAGGAAGGTCTGGCTTGGCGCATCACACCGTTCAATACAAACGAGCCCGGCGTAAGAAACTTCGACACCGAACGTGCTTACGACAATCTCATGCACCGCTATAAGCTGGGCGGCATCGACAAGAAAGGCATATATCTTGATGAGACAGTGATGCGCATGTGCTACACACACCGCAACGTTTACGTGCAGCTGGCTGTGAACCTGATAAGCGAGGGCAAGAAGGACAAGGCTGCCGAAGTGCTCGCTTTCATCGACAAGAACATACCTATATATAATGTACCCGTAGAATATTCGTCGGGCTCGCTCGAAGAAATGAACGCTTACATTGCCTTGGGCAACAAGCAGAAGGCTATGGATCTTGCCAACAGACTGTGGGAAAAGTCGCGCCAGTATATGCAATGGTACCTAAGCCTGAACGGCAACCGCTTCTATGGGTCACAGCGCGAGTGTCTGAAGAATCTGTCCATAATGCAGCAGCTGCTGATGAAATGCTCACAGGTGGATACAAAATGGTGTGAGAAGAATATGCCTGCGTTCGAAAAATATATAGAGTATTACCGTTCGAAAGGAGGATCGTTTGAGTAACTGACGTAAAGCTCAAAGGTTTATGATTATAGAGCAACCCGCAATATGGTTGAGATGGCTCTATCCGGGAGCGATATGGAGAATGGACAAGCACGAAAAGGCTGTCTATCTCACCTTCGATGACGGTCCGATACCGGAGGCAACGCCTTTTATCCTCGACACTCTCAAGGAGCACGGAGTGCGTGCCACATTCTTCATGGTAGGCGACAACGTGCGAAAGCATCCCGAGCTCTACCGTAGGGTGAAGGAAGACGGTCATCGCATAGGCAACCACACATTCCATCATATTGGCGGATTCAAGCATTCCATACAGCATTACAATTCAGATGCCGAGGCGGCAAACGAGCTTCTTCACACCGATCTCTTCCGACCGCCACACGGATGGATGCGCATTGACCAGTATCTGTGGCTCGGAAGAAAATACAAGATAGTAATGTGGGACCTCGTAACACGCGATTATTCAAAATGGATGACTGCCGAAGGGGTGCTTAACAACGTGAAGCGCTATGCTCGCAACGGCTCCATCATCACCTTCCACGACTCGCTCAAGAGCATAGACAAGTTGCGTGTGGCACTGCCCGAGGCCATACGATGGCTGAAGGCGGAGGGCTACGAATTCAAGGTGTTTGATTGAACAGACAGATGGAAGGCAAAACTCTCAGTGAACACATAAAGTCCGAGGCTCGACGCCTCGGCTTTTTTTCTTCCGGCATAGCCGAGGCAAAGGCAGTAGATGCTAACGAGGCCCGACGCCTGCTTGCCTGGCTTGCCGACGGCGGCAATGCCGATATGCAGTATATGGGCAATCACACCGACATGCGCCTCGATCCGCGTCTGCTCATGCCGGGAGTGAAGAGCATAGTGAGCGTAGCCCTTGCCTACGCCCCGTCACACCGTATTCCCGAAGACGAATATCAGATAGCAGCCTATGCCTATGGAGCCGATTATCACGATGTGGTGAAACAGAAACTTCATAGCCTTGCCGCCTCCATTGCAGCCATACGTCCCATTGCTTACCGTGCCTTCTGTGACAGCGCCCCCGTACTCGAACGCTACTGGGCGGTGCAGGCAGGACTGGGATGGGTGGGACGCAACCGACAGCTCATCATTCCCCAGGCAGGAAGCATGTTTTTTCTCGGTGAACTCTTCCTCGATATAGAACTCGATTACGACAGTCCCGTCACACCGCGCTGCGGAAATTGTCGGGCTTGTGTGGACGCTTGTCCCACCCATGCCCTGCAAAATGCGGCTTCACCGTGTCCTGACGGCTGTCCACATTCCACAACAACATTTTCCGCCGCACGCTGTTTGTCGTATCTTACCATAGAAAACCGCGGACCGATACCATCCTCCGTGGCATCCTCCATGCGCGGCACTATCTACGGATGCGACCGCTGTCTGCAGGCTTGTCCATGGAACCGCTTTGCGCCAACAGCCACCGAACCGCTCCTTCAGCCCTCTGCCGAACTTCTGCAGATGACAAAGGAACGTTGGCACGACCTCACTCCGGAGACTTACCGAAGGCTTTTCAAGGGCAGTGCGGTGAAAAGAGCCAAATATGAGGGGCTGATGCGAAATATCCGCGCCAATATCGGTGCCACACGTGACAGTGACGCCGTTACAGACGCGGATTAATTCAATCCTGTTTGGACTATTTCAGGAAATCTTCGAAGTATTGTGTTATTCTTTCGTGCAGATGTACGCTCTTGTGTCCCATCATGTTGTGTCCTTCTCCCGGATAAACGAAGAAGTCAGGTTGTGTACCTGCCTCTGTGCAGGCGTCGATAAAACGTAGGGCGTGCTGCGGTACAACGGTAGGATCGTTCATTCCGATGATTATCTGCAAGCGTCCTTTGAGGTCTTTTGCCTTTGACAGCAGGCTTGTCATGGCGTATCCGTCGGCGTTGCTTTCCGGAGTGTCCATATATCTTTCTCCGTACATCACTTCATACCATTTCCAGTCTATTACCGGTCCGCCGGCAACGCCCACCTTGAAGACGTCGGGATAGTTTGTCATGAGCGATATTGTCATATAACCGCCGTAGCTCCATCCGTGTATTCCCAGGCGTTCGCTATCGATGTAAGGCAGCGAGCGCAGGAAGTCTACACCCCTCATTTGGTCTTTCATCTCCTCCTGACCGAGACGGCGGAATGTTACCTGTTCAAATTCGCTTCCCCTGTTTTCGCTGCCGCGGTTGTCGAGTATGAATATTATGTAACCCTTTTGTGCCATGTACGTTTCCCATGAGCGGCTCATCCAGTGCCATCGTGCGTCCACGTTGTGCGCGTGTGGTCCTCCGTACACATATACTATGGTAGGATATTTCTTTTCAGGTGTGAAGTCGGCTGGTTTCACCATGCGGTAGTATAGTTCGGTAGAATCGTCGGCAGCCTTTATCGTGCCGCAGGAGTATGTCGGTACGTTGTATTCCTTCCATGGGTCGTCGGCGCACAGTATCATGTTGCGCTTGCCGGTGGCAATGTCGGTCACTTCTATGTTGCGTGGCACGTCGGGCTCGCTGTATTTGTCGTAGAGCAGTGTGCCCGAAGCCGACAGGCGTGCCTGGTGATATCCCTTGCCGTTGTCGAGAGCCCTCCGTTTGCCGTTGTCTGTGTTTACGGCGAATATGTTGCATTGCAGCGGATGATGCTCGTTAGATAATATTATGGCGTTTCTGCCCTTGCTGTCGAAGCCTACGAGGTCTGATACCTCCCATTTTCCCTGCGTTACCTGCTTAGTCTGATAGTGATGAGTGCAGCAGCTTCCTGTCGATGTCTTCGTTTCCGTTTCCTTGACCGGCTTTTTCAGGTCCACGATATATAGGTGGTTGTAACCGTCGCGTCGGCTTTGCATGATGAAGCGGCTCTTGTCTTTAGGCAGGAAGACGATGGGGTGCAGCGGTTCCACGTATTTGGGATGTCTTTCGCGGTATATTGTTTCGAGCTTTTCGCCTGTTTCGGCAGAGTAAGCCACCAACGAGCAGTCGTTCTGGTCGCGGTTAAGCTCAAACATATATATAGTCTTGTTGTCGGGTGCCCATGCTATGTTGGTGAAATAGCGGTCAGTATTGTCGCCCGTCTGCAGGTACACTATGCTTCCCTTTGCAATGTCTGCCACGCCCACCTCCACTTTGTGGCTTGTCATGCCTGCCATCGGATATTTGTCGGGTTCGTGTTCAGCTATTCTTTCGGCTGTGTTCACTTGCGGATAGTCGGTCACCATACTCTGATCCATGCGGTAGAAGGCGAGTCTGTTGCCGTCGTTGCTCCAGAACATGCCTTCCATTATGCCGAATTCGTTGCGGTGAACAGCCTGTCCGTACACTATTTCGCGGCTTCCGTCGGTTGTCAGTGTGCGTGTAGTGCCGTCGGCGAGTGTCACGCACAGTTGGTTGTCTCTAACGAAAGCCACCGTTTTCGACTTCGCGTTCCAGTGTCTTTCCGTTTCGCCGGCAGCCGTACATTGCCATTCCACCGTCTTTGTCTGCCAGTTGTACAGCAGTCGGATGCGGCTGTTGCTGAGAAGCACGAGCGGCTTGTCGGGGTAGGGGAACGAGGCGTTCATTGCCGACACTATTTTCTCCTTGTCGAGTTTTGCGTTCACGTCGTCGAGAGAGCCGAGCGGTGTTTTTGTGCCCGTCTTCACGTCCACGCGTCCCCATTCCTCGGCGTCCTGATACATGAGTTGTTCTCCCCACCATGTGAGGTACATGTTTTTTGGCAGCAGGTTATAGTAGTTGTTGCCACCGAAATTAAGGTCTTCGAGCGTAAACAGTTTTTTCTGTTGTGCCATTGCCGTTGTTGCCGACATAGTTAGAGCTAAAAGTAAAAAAAGAAGTGCCACCTTTGGGGCGGCACTTTTGTCAGTCTTCATCTTCATATCTGTTATATTTTCTTCCGTAGTCACGTCCGCCTTTGCCACCTTTTCCGTTGCGTTCATATTTCTTTCCGCTGCGGTCGAAGCGTTCATGTCCGCCGCTGTTGCGTGGTTTGCGGTCATTGTTTCGTCTGTCGTTGTCATTACGTTTGAAGTCCTTGGCAGAGCGTTCGCCAGCAGAGCGTCGTCTGTCGCGTGCCAGTATGCTTTCGAAGTCGCGGTGATGGAATTTGAACGAGCGTATGTCGCCTTCTTCATTGTCGTCGTCGGCAGTTCTGTCGGGTTCGTTCATTCGTTTTTTGAAGTCGCGTTCCTTTTTAAACTTCCTTTCCGCCATCATTCTCTTTTCCTCTTCGGTCTTTACTATGCCTCCCTCGCTGCGGAAGTCTTTCAGTTTTCCGTCAAACATTTGGTATTTGCGGAATTCGCATTCCAGCGAGCCGTTGTATAGAGGAATCTTCACTGACGGTCTCAAGCCTATCTGTTCGAAGCATTCCTCTCTGTAGCTTAGCACCCAGGCGTCGTTGCCCTGGAACTGGTGTTTCAGTCTGTCGCCTATCATCCTGTATGTGCCGAGCAGGTCGGGTGTCGATATGCGTTCGCCGTATGGTGGGTTTGTCACTATGAGGCTTTTCTCTTCGGGCTGTGTGAAGTCCTTAAAGTCTTGCTCCGTTATTGTTATGTCGCTTGTCAGTCCTGCAGCCTTTACGTTGAGGCGTGCAGTGTTTACAGCCTTTATGTCTATATCGTAGCCGTAAATCTTGTGGTTGAATTCTCGTTCGTTGCTGTCGTCGTTGTATATTTCGTCGAACAGGTCCTTGTCAAAGTCGTTCCATTTTTCGAAGGCATACTCTTTTCTGAACAGTCCCGGAGCCATGTTACGTGCTATGAGGGCAGCCTCTATGAGCAGTGTTCCCGAGCCGCACATCGGGTCTATGAAGTCACATTCGCCGTGCCATCCCGTTGTTAGTATCATTCCGGCGGCGAGCACCTCGTTGAGCGGTGCCTCCACGCTTTCCTGTCTGTATCCTCTGCGGTGCAGGCTTTCGCCGCTCGAGTCGAGCGACAGTGTGCATTGGTCTTCGGCAATGTGCATGTTCAGTCGCAGGTCGGGGTTGGTCACGCTTATGTTGGGACGTATGCCCGTAGCTTCGCGAAACTGGTCTACGATGGCGTCCTTTACCTTGTACGATACGAACTTGGAGTGCCTGAACTCTTCCGAGAACACCACCGAGTCTACGGCGAATGTCTTGTCGGTGCCTATGTATTGTGTCCAGTCTATCTTTTTCACCTCTTCATACACGTCGTCGGCGCTTTTTGCCTTGAAGTGTGCTATAGGTTTGAGAATGCGTATGGCTGTGTGCAGGTGGAAGTTCGCCTTATACATCATTTCCTTGTTGCCGGTGAACGACACCATGCGGCGTCCTGTCTGCACGTTGTTGGCGCCCAGTTCGGTGAGTTCCTTTGCCAACACGTTTTCAAGCCCCATGAAGGTTTTGGCTATGAGTTCAAATTCCTGTTCCATGTGTAAGTTCTTTGTAGTATATGGTCAGAAGAGTCTGTCCTGTATCTTTTTTGTTATACCTTTTATATATATATTTATTCCTTTTTATATACCTTGCTTTCCGGTTTCATGTCTTCCGTCACCCAGATGTTTGCGCCCACCACCGAGTCGTGTCCAATGGTTATTCGTCCCAGTATTGTGGCGTTCGAGTAAACAATGACGTTGTCTTCTATTATCGGGTGTCGTGGTATTCCCTTTATCGGGTTGCCGTTGGAGTCGAGCGGGAAGCTCTTTGCTCCGAGAGTCACGCCCTGATACAGTTTCACGTTGTTGCCTATTATGCATGTAGCCCCTATCACCACACCCGTACCGTGGTCTATGGTGAAGTGGTGTCCTATCTGTGCCGCCGGGTGTATGTCTATTCCCGTTTCCGAGTGTGCCATTTCCGTCATTATTCGTGGTATTAGCGGCACTTCAAGTCGCAGCAGTTCGTGTGCCACGCGGTAGTTGGTGAGCGCCTTTATTACGGGGTAGCACGATATTATTTCGCCGTAGTTTTCGGCAGCCGGGTCTCCGTTGTACGCCGCTTCCACGTCGGTTGCGAGTATTGCTCGTATGGTGGGCAGCCGTTCTATCAGTCTTGCAGCGAGAGCTTCGGCTTTCAGTTTGCATGCAGACGTGCATGCGTCTTCGTCGTTGCGGCACGAGAAGCACACACCTGCCATTATCTGGTCGCTGAGCAGCTTGTGCAGGCGTTCTATGTTTACCCCAATGTGATATCTTAGAGTGCTTATATTGACAGACGATTTGCCGAAATATCCCGGGAATAATATTGTGCGTACGAGTTCGATAATCTCTTCGAGAACTTTCGAAGAGGGTAACGGATTTCCGTCGTGGTGTTGGTGAAATAGTCCCTTGAGTGATTCCTGTTCCGACAATTCGTTGATTGTCCTTGTCAGAATGTGAGTGAAGTCGAGAGTACTCATCTAATGTTGTGTCAATATAAGTTCGGTTGTGCGCCGGCATGCTTTTTCTTTTGTCTGCAACCTGCGCCGGTTCGGATATATAGCGCAACACGTTGTGCTCTTTATCCGCGTGCAAAGATAGTGCAAATGAGCGTCAAGAAAACTTGTTTTCAATTGACCGAATGCAGCTTATCTTATTTAAAGATAGTGCAAATGAGCGTCAAGAAAACTTGTTTTCAATTGACCGAATGCAGC
>CAMTJK010000080.1 GCA_947072805.1 uncultured Prevotella sp. | reverse complement strand
GAGGGCGACTGATTGGTCGCCCTCAAATTTTTATGTTCTCGCAACACATGCCCCCACCCTTCTCTGCAATACCACCGTAACATTCACATCTACATCATTGCAAGACTTATGAAGGGGTTCTTGATGACTTTTTGATGACTTTCAGATAGCTTTTGAAAAGCAAAAAAAAATTCCTGCCGACGGCTTTTCCATCAGCATGTCGCAGCCCATTGCTGGCATCGCGACATAGGCAGGATTGTCCGTCGGCAGGAATCTTTATTATTCAGTAAATCAGAGCACTACCTTGCGAGTGAGAAGCTTGCCATCGGCAGTCTTCGTCTGCATGATATATATGCCCTTTCCGGGTGTTGCAACACGCTCACCCGAGAGAGTGTAGTAGTCGATGGCAACGGGAACATTGCCCGCCACAGCGGTTATTCCGTCTGGCTCGTCCGTGCCGTAGTTGTATTCAATATATACTATGACACACTGCTGTTCACCGCTGTTCTTGAATGTAACCACGTCCTTGATGTTGGGCAGGTCGAACGATACCTTGTTTGGAGAGGCTGTGTTCTTAGATGTAGCCAACATCACAGAGTTTTCGGCTGTGTAATCAACGCCGCCAACGCTTGCCCAATAGCAGGGACGAGCAGCGTCGCCGGTATAGTTGGTATAGCTCCAAAGCGTTATCTTGGTAGCCCTTGCGCCCGTGGGGAGAAATACAGAGTTTTCTGCACCGTTTGAGCACTTGATGGTGGTGCGGCTTATCTGGTTTCCGTCAAATTCCACGTTTATCTTGTCGGCAGCTGAATAATACTTTGTAAGGTTGCCGGTCACTACCATTGTGAAGCCTTCGGCATTGTCGCCCTCCACTCCGGTGAGCATGTTGCCGCTGGTTTCTGTTCCGGGATATGTTCCGGCCGTCATGTTACCCCATGTAAGCAGAGCCATCTTGGTTTCCGTATCAGGTGTAGGATTGGGCTCATCCTCTCCGCCGCCGGGATTATCCTCACCTCCTACAACCTTTATCACACCCTTCGTGTATAGTTCGGAGGTGTCCCATGTCTGTCCCTCGCCCGGTGTGGCAGGCTCTATGGCAGAGAATGTTCCACTGATTGTTCCGCCGGAGAGATTGAATACCTGGTAAACGGTAGCGTTGTATGGAGCTTCTGCAAGCACGCCCTCTGCCAGCTGGAGTGTAACGCCATCAGCTATGGTCATGTTGCCCTTGAGCGTGAGAGAGTTGCACTTGGTCTTCGAAACCGGAGTGCTTACCGTTGCGCCGGCAGCCAGACCAAGGGTGCTGGCAAGAGTGAGGGTGCTTCCATCCACGAGGGTATCGCCGGCACTGATTACAGCGTCTTTCTTGACAGTCACGGCACCACTGATGGTTCCCTTGCCTGCAAGTGTTGCATTGGCATTTACCGTATATGCACCGGTACCGTTGTTCTTGCCGTTCACAATGAGCTGTCCGCCATTGACGGTGGTGGTTCCCTTGTAGACATTAGTGCCGGTGAGACGCCAGATGCCGGAACCTTCCTTCACGATGTTGGCGGTAGCTTCCTTGCTGGCAGATGTCTTATTGTCAATAACGCCATTGAAAGTCTCGTCGCTGTTGGCTCCACCCACGTGCCATATCATCTGCGCATTTGTAGTCTGTTTAGATGACGCACTGATATAAGTGCCTGCATCGCCGCTGATACCTCCTATCCAAAGTTCGTCGTTGGTGTTCCATGATACCATTCTGGTGTTACCCTTCAGATAAATCCTGGTATTAGGCATACCCTGGTAAGATGCGTTGTAGAACATAAGCTGGCTTCCGTTGCTGTCGGAACCTATACCGTTGGCAACAAGCGTGCCGTAGAACTCTCTCCAGTCGCCTGTAATGTACTCACGAACGTAAGGTACCTTGTATTCGAGTGTACCCGTTCCCGAAACATTACACTTGATAGAGCAGTTGCGCTGGAATGTCATTGTGCTGTAAGTGCCTTCCTGTACCTCGATGGGGAAAGAGTATATGAGATAATTGTCGTTGATACCCTTTGTGGCGAAGTTACCTCCCGCCATGACAAGTTTAGAAGAAACATTCTCTGTTTCACCGAGATTGATTACCTTGTCGGCATCAGTGTCCACATAGTCAAGTTGCATTGTACCGCCCTTCAGGACTGTTGCACCAGTGTAATTGAAGAAAGTGGAAGCCGTGGGTTTGAGTGTTCCTGCACCGCTGAGAATGAAGTCGGAAGTACCGTTAATGCTTCCGCCGAAAGTAACGGTTGCTGCACTGTTTGCGATAGAGAATTCCGTGTTCTTATAGAGCTGTGCACTGCGGTTTGTGGAGGTTGTGGCACCGGTATAGTTCCATACGCCACCATCCCAAATCCAGTTCTGTGCATATTCTATGGAAGCACCGAGCGAGCTGTTCACGCCACCGTTCTTCAGTGTAGCGAAGTTGATGGTACCATTGTGAAGCACTGTTGCTCCTGTGTAGCTGTTCTCCGTGTCAAGAGTTAAAGAGCCTGCACCGGCCTTGTTCATCGAAGCCTTGCCAGTGATAGAACCTGCGCCGGTGATGGTAACATTGGCATCAGAACGCACTACAACGGCATCTTTGTCTACAGCCTCTGTAAGAGTTATCACCTCATCGGCAACAGGAGCAATGAGCCAATTCTTATCATCATCACCAACAAACGTGTCGCAATCTATCATCTCTACATATTCGGGCTGCGTCTTTGATGTGATTTCAGCATAGCCGGAATAGCTGTCCCCCTTCTTTGCACGCAGGCGGAAATTGTATATGGAGCCTGGTGTAAGACCATCAACGGTAACGCTTTCCGTTTCGGGGTCAATATTTTTTACGAGAGTGTAATTGCCATCTATCTGCTGCTCGAGTTCGAAAGCCTCCTCACCCTCGGTGAAGTCAAACCACGAAAGGGTTATAGAAGTATCGGTGCTCTCTTTTTCCTTGAGCAGAACCGGAGTGCGGAGATAAATAGGACGGTTTTCTGCACTGATGCTGTTGATGTAGTTTTCGATGTTTGTATACCCATTAGCAGCAACTGTCATGGCATCGTTCTTTGTCTTGTCTGTACCGTTCAGCACTTCCCAATCATCAGGCATGCCGTCGCCGTCACTGTCGGTACGGCTGAAAGTCCATGTGGTCCATGATGAAGGAACGCCTATGGGAAGCTGGCTTTCGGAAGAAATGAGCACGCCCTCCTTACCAAACGACTTTACTTCGTGAACCATATAGAAATCAGCGAGGTCACGGTAAGGCAGCGAAGCACCTACTTCGGGAAGCAGCTTGTCTACAAGTTCGGAAGCCTGCCACGTTTCAAGCTCGGGATAATCATAAGGAGTCTCTTCGAAAGTGGGCCCTCCGGTGTAGTTGCTGCGGTCGATTTCCACCGGGTCGAGCGCACCGTTGAGATTCTTGTCCTGCAGGTTATCAACAGCATAGATGTGGAAATCTGAATTGCCTGAAGTGATGGCGTTTGCACTTGAACCTGTCTGCGGACCGTTGATGAAGAGGTTGTTGGTTACGTGAACGTAGGATGTGCCTTCAGAATCGCCACCCATAAGATAGCAACCGTTCTTCCAGTTGTATACGATATTGTTTACATACTGGTTGGTACCCTTCACCTTATTGTTTCGTGTACTGTTGTCGCAATAGAAGTTGCGATACAGCGTAATGGAGTCAGCCTGCATAAGTCCACCTGCAGAGTGAGTGAGCAGACCCTGACCGATAATGGAGTTTGAGATGGTGATGAGCTGTGGATCTGTACCCTTACCGTCCCAGTTGATGGAGAACACCTCATCGAGACCCCACGAGAAAGAACAGTGGTCGAAAATCATGTTCTTTCCATTAGCGATACCGGCAGCATCCTTGCCCGATGTACCATTTTTACCCATACGGAAACGAATGTAGCGCACGATGATATCATCGGCTCCACTGAACGACACACCGTCGCCATAAACAGTGATTCCCTCGCCCGGAGCTGTCTGACCAGCCACATACAGGTTCTTTGAGAACACTATACGGCTGTTAATATTGATAACTCCCGCAACATCGAACACGATGATTCGGTTTGGCTGACTTACCGCATCACGAAACGAACCTGTACCGCTGTCGTTCAGATTGGTAACGTGATACACTGTACCAGCGCGACCGCCGGTGGCATGACGTCCCCATCCTTGTGCACCGGGGAATGCCAGCTGCTGCGCCTGTACTCCAAGACTGCCACCAAGAAGAAGCAATCCCATGATTAAAGTACTCGTTTTCTTTTTCATATAATTATATAAAAGTTTGGTTATAGTTAATAGTTTTCCAAACAAAAATACAAAAAAAACCGTATTAAACCGCTGCAAAACGATGTTCAAACAGCTGTTTTCAGCAAATATTGCGGTTTTATGTCAAAAATCAAAGCGCTCCAACTATCTCACTGACACTGCCACAGCCGTGAGAATCGAGCCATTCGTTTATTCCGTCACGTACTTTTATTGTCACAGCCGGATCGATAAAGTTGGCTGTACCAATCTCTATGGCAGTGGCACCGGCCATCAGGAACTCTATGGCATCACGTGCCGTGACGATACCGCCAAGGCCAATTACGGGAATCTTTACAGCCTTTGCCACCTGCCATACCATCCGCAGTGCCACGGGCTTCACAGCCGGACCACTGAGGCCGCCGGTAGCAATGCTAAGCACAGGACGACGGCGCTCTATATCCACAGCCATGCCCATAAGAGTGTTGATGAGCGACACGCTGTCGGCACCTTCTGCCTCACATACACGGGCTATGTCGGCTATATTGGTGACATTAGGGGATAGCTTTACAATAAGAGTCTTGCCATAACGGCGACGAACGGCTCTGACAACCGATGCCGCACCCTCACAGGTAACACCGAAAGCCATACCTCCATCTCTGACATTGGGGCACGAGATGTTAAGTTCTATGGCGGGAATACGCTCCAAAGCATCAATACGGGCGGCGCATTCGGCATAGTCTTCGGGCGAAGAACCGCTCACATTGACAATCATGTTGGTATCTATATCACATATCTTAGGATAAATATTCTCGCAAAAATAATCTACGCCCTTGTTCTGTAAGCCCACACAGTTGAGCATTCCGTGGGGAGTTTCAGCCATTCTGGGATAATCGTTGCCCTCACGAGGTTTCAGCGTGGTGCCCTTAACAATGATTCCGCCAATACCATCAAGCGGCACGAAATCGGCAAATTCCACTCCATAACCGAACGTTCCCGACGCTGTCATCACAGGATTCTTCAGTTGTAAACCCTTGATATTTACTCTTAAATCTGCCATAAAAGTTTATTGATATTAAAAACAGGACCGTCTTTGCAAACACAAAGATTGCCTTCAACCGTCTTTTCCACACAACAAAGACACGCACCGACGCCGCATGCCATCATATTTTCGAGAGAAACCTCACACGATATACCCTCGGATGCGGCATAACGAGCTACTGCCTGCATCATAGGTTTGGGTCCGCAAGTGGCTATCATGTCAAACTTCGGCTCTTCCGACAGCACAGAATGAGAGGTAACAAAGCCTTTCTCACCCGCCGAGCCGTCTTCTGTGGTAATGTATACCCGACCATACTTCTCGAAATAATCGAGCAACAGCAAATCGGAAGCACTGCGCGCACCAAGAAGGAATGAGGGCGTATTGCCTTTTCTCTGCATTTCAGCTCCCATATAAAGCAATGGAGCTACGCCTACTCCGCCACCAACAAGAAGCACGCGCTCGGCGCTTGTGAGCGGCATCGTAAAGCCGTTGCCAAGAGGAAACACGCAATTCAATTTACCACCTACCGGGACAGATGCAATATGACGAGTGCCGTCGCCCACAACAGCAACCAACAGCCATAACTCATTGGCTTCCCTGTCTACAAAGTTGATTGATATCGGACGCCGCAAAAAGGTATCCGACGTGTTGTCTACACGTACCTCCACGAACTGTCCCGGCAGCATTTCGGGTAACGGTTGCTCATCCGTAAGACGCAAAAGCACATATTTGCCGTTAATTCTCTCTACTGCCCTCACCGTGAGGTCGAGGATTTGTTTTTTCATTTTACATTATATTCTTTTTGTTTCTGCCTTTTCTTACATTCGCAACGGCAACCTTTCTGCAATATAGGCAGCCATCAACCTGCCATTAGCTGTGCCTGGAGGCTGAATTGTAAGGCATAAACGATGGTTAATGCTGCAAAATTAATAAAAAATAGCCTTTTTCACTTGTAAAAAAAGCTATTTTGATAACAGAAAACATGCAAAATCATACTTATTGACCCAATCTGTCGTCATCAGATTTGGGTTTAAGCAATTTCCCGACACAGACAGTTATGAATTCTTCGAACTCACATTAATAATTAACAGCTGTCATTAGAAACGCACCGGCATCGGATAAAACCACTACTTGCCTTTAGATGGCACAAAGGTTTCATAGGTAAGATCGTCAAAATAAACCCGAATTTCAGTAATCTTACGCTGTGGCTTGTCAATCGTTTTCACATTTTCTGATTGCATTTCCAACCGTGTGCTTCTTACACCATTATGGAATTGCATAGCGGGATGGCTCTCCTGTGGGGTAGAGATATCAACGGAGTCGAAATCAAGAGATGGCTCCTGTACTTCAATCTGACCAGAAGCATCGTTTGGAAAACCGGCATCCGTAGACGTATACATGGTTCCGTTTCCGAACATGAGCCAATCAGTGTTTATTGTCGGTAACTTCTTCTTGATCGCCTCGACAATGTTCAGGGTAGGACGGGTGCGTCCATTGAAGATGCTACTTAAAGAAGCAGGCGACAAATCGATAAACTGTGCGAATACCTGTTGCGTCATATGCAACGAGTCCATTATCTCTTTAATTCTATCTTTCATAACGATGATATTGTCATATTACCGGTTTTTAACCGCGTTTGCATTCGATTTACAAAGGTAAAACTAAAATTTTGATTAGACAACAAATGTATATCAAATTTTATTTTAGCAATTATTGATTTATACTTTAGAATTTACAAACTACAAGTGGTGATTTTACCAAACTGTCGCTTTAGATTTATAAATACAAATTTATACATCAAAAATCGGGCAAATCTTTAATTAAAGGATAATTCTTAACTATTTGGGTTTTAATCAAGTATTTATATATATATTATTGAAATAATACCGTTGTTGGACGATTTTGGAGCGTAAAAAAGGCTTTTGCTTCCATTTTTACGTTGCATTTACGGCTTAATAGACTGATATATAAGTATTTATGCGTTGAAATAAATGTTGAATAATTATCAATTCGCATTTTGAAATCATGTATTTTAGATTTAAATATTTACATTTTACAATGTATTCTCTGTGTATTTAAAATGTAAATTCGTTGTTGTAAATGTAAAAATACCGATCGTATTGCTTTTTATTTATGTTTTTAAATCTACAATATGAAATGTAAACAAAAGTAAAATGTGAATTTAAAGGGCGCAAAATCACGAAAAATCGGCATAACTAAAGAATTCTGAACGACGGTTCGAAAAGTTGAAAATTCGCGAGTTTTGAGGGGTATAAAATGATTGAAGTGCCTGATTTCTATCGGAATTAGCTCAAAAAAAAGCGTTCCGAAGAACGCTCATTTTAGAAAAAAAACGGGGTAAAAAAACTATTCTTTTCAGTGAAAAATGAAAAAAATAAGCTCCTTCATCAGCTCCCCTGGGGCTGTATTTGGGTTATTTATACCCTTACTTTTGGCATCAATTTCTCTAATTTTGGAAATGATGTGCATAACTTTCACTCCGGTATAATTGCGCATACCTACATTATACTCCTTGACAGCCCATACCGCACGCAGATCGAGCCACTTTGCAAGAGCATCCGGATTGTTCTTTTGAGGACAATAATATGCAATCATAAGATTTTGGAAATAATTGAAGAGCATCGGGAGAAAACTATATAGGCTTCCGGCTTTTGGATTCTCGTCAAAATATTTCACAATCTGATTCGCCTTGAAGACATTTCTGTTCACAACGGCATCCCTAAGTTCAAAGGCATTAAAATCCTTGCTCACTCCTATTTGCTGTTCCACGACCAGCGGTGTCACCCTTTTATCATTCTCAGGAAGAGCTATAAGCAATTTGTCGAGTTCGCCCACGAGCCGGTTAAGGTCTGCCCCAATCGAGTCTGCTATGATCTGTTGCGACTTTGCGTCAATGCTTGCGCCTTTCTGCTTTAGGTAGTTTTCTATAAACTGCGGCAGGTCTCTTTCCTTCAATTTCTTGCTTTCAAAGAGCACTCCTGTCCTTTCCACTATTCCGGCAAGTTTCTTCCGTCTGTCAAGAACACCGTTCTTATGGCAGAATACGAGTATTGTAGACTTCAGCGGCTTTGCCAAATACAGATCTATAGGTTCTGTATTGCGCAGATTTTGTGCTTCCTTCACTATCAGGACTTGGTATTCCGACATCATCGGATAGCGTTTTGCTGCATCGACAATCTGTGCTGCCGACACATCAGAGCCGAACAACACTGTCTGATTGAAGTCTTTTTCTTCGGCACTTAACACATTATCGGCAATATAATCAGAGATTTTGTCTATATAATACGACTCTTC
The DNA here is from genome assembly GCA_947072805.1 of uncultured Prevotella sp. GTDB lineage: Bacteria > Bacteroidota > Bacteroidia > Bacteroidales > Bacteroidaceae > Prevotella. Next base: position 3,716 of record CAMTJK010000080.1, on the reverse strand, counting down.
TCCCATCAGATAATATACCGGTGCGAATTTCCGCGCCTTCAAATCAGTCATTATACTGCTGAATGTTACAGTTTTAGTGTCTGCCATTTCGTTTTTAATGCATTATTTATTACTTTTGCAATACAGATAACGCAAATCGAGAGCAGAATCACCAAGCTTGCTTGAGTGTTATGCCGAGATGCAGTTTATCTTATGCAAAGATACTTCAAATCAGAATTAATACAAAATTAAATACCTTTATTTCGGTTTTACTCACCACCTATTATATATATATGTATCAACTAAATCTTCCTCAATATGCCGTCCGTGTGCGTGAAGATAACGGCCATCACAGCATTTTCGACATATTACGCAGGAAATACGTGGCATTGACACCCGAGGAATGGGTAAGACAGCATTTCATTCACTATCTTACAGACCACCTTGGTTATCCCAAAGCATGGCTCGCCAATGAGGTAGAATTGAAATGTGGAAGCAAACGCCTGCGTTGCGACAGCGTTTTATACGACAACAAGCTGCAACCGCGCATGATCATAGAGTATAAAGCCCCTACCATACAGTTGCAGCAGCGTGTGTTCGACCAGATTTCCGTTTACAATATGCTTCTCCACGTGGACTATCTTGTAGTAAGCAATGGACTTCAGCATTATTGTTGCCGCATGGATTATATTAACAACAGATATGTTTTTCTTGAGGAAATACCCCGTTACGACCTATTGTAAGCGTCTTTTCCTTTAGAAATTCATGCAAAAAAAGAAATCGGTTCACCAATACAATGAGCGCAGTGAACCGATTTCTTGTTATTATTATTCCTGGTAATTAACCCAATTCCTCTTCTTCCTCATCCTTTTTAGATGTTTTGCGTATTGCGCGCTTGCGCGGTTTCTTCTCGTCGGCGACAACAGCCTTTTCCGTCTTCACGCCTGCCAGTTCCGGATCAATGAGAATGCGTCCGCAATACTCACAAACGATGATTTTCTTGTGCATTTTGATATCCAGCTGTCGCTGTGGCGGTATTTTATTGAAGCATCCTCCGCAGGCGTCACGCTGCACGTAAACAATTCCGAGACCGTTGCGTGCGCTTTTGCGTATGCGTTTGAACGACATCAGCAAGCGCGGTTCTATCTTTGCTTCCAGCTCGTGCACCTTCTGTTTGAGTCTTTCCTCTTCCGCTCTTGTCTCATCCATTATCTCGTCGAGCTCGCTCTTCTTCAGGTCGAGGTCGTTTTTGCGGTTCTTTATAGCCTCTTCGCTTACCTGGAGTTCTTTTTCCTTGTCCTCTATGCGCACAAGAGCCTCCTTTATCTTTTTGTTGCAGAGTTCTATTTCCAGCGTCTGGAACTCTATTTCCTTGCTCAGAGTGTCATATTCGCGGTTGTTTTTCACGTCGTTGAGCTGTGCCTTGTAGCGTTCCACACTTGTCTGTGCTTCATTTATTTCGGCTTTTTTCTGACTTACAGCCTGACGGAATTCGTTAATGTCGTTCTGTATTTTTTCTATACGTGTAGAGAGTCCGGCTATTTCGTCTTCAAGGTCTTGCACCTCGAGCGGCAGTTCACCGCGCAGTGCCCGTTTCTCATCTATTGCCGACAAAGCCGTCTGCAACTGGTAGAGGGCGTTCAGTTTATCCTCTACCGACAAGTCTGTAACTTCTTTTTTTGCCATTTTCTTTTGTTTTTATTTGGTTTCTGATTATTTTCTTTACAGATAAACAATAGGATTTGTGTTTGTTTCCGCTATATGCAGGCGTATATTAGGACACTCCTTTGCCATTATGTCTCTGAATATCTCCGATGTATACTGTTCGCTCTGGTAATGTCCTATTACACATATCTGTATATTCTGTTCTGTTCCGAAGTACACATGATAGTGCATTTCTCCCGTTATGAAGGCGTCGGCACCTGTTTCCGCTGCCTGTCCGAGCAGGAAGTCGCCTGCTCCGCCACATATTGCCACCTTCTTTATAGGGCGTGTCAGCAATTCGTTGCACATGGCACATTCCACTCCGAATGTCCTTTTCACCAGTGCTATGAAGTCGTTTGCCGCCATCGCTTCGGGCAGTTCTCCCACCACTCCGCTGCCGGCTTCCACGCCGTCCACTGTTTTCCGTGCAAAGAAGTCCACGTTTTCAAGTCCCAGCTTTTCCGCCATCCTGTAGTTCACTCCATCCCTTGCGTTATCCATATTGGTGTGCATTGACACCACAGCCACATTGTTCTTTATGGCCTTCATCACCGTACGCTGCACATAGTCGGCATCGGATATGGTTTTCAGTCCGCGGAAGAGCAGTGGATGATGTGAAACAACGAGATTGCATTGCTTCGATATTGCCTCGTCTATGATTTTCTCATTGACGTCAAGGCACAATAAAGCCCCTGATACTTCCGTCTCTGTCAATCCTATTTGCAAGCCGGCATTGTCCCATCCTTCCTGCAAAGGCAGAGGCGCGAATCTTTCAAGGGCGCTCAACACTTCCTTTATTTTCACGCTTTTCAGCTTTTTTCCATGTAGATGCCTCGACAATCGTACGACCGTCGAGGACTTTTTCTATTATCTTGAAGTGCAAAGATACAATATTCCAGTCATTTAAGGCGTCAAGGCACGCCTGTTTTAAGTCTTTTTAACCCGAGTGGGTTGCGTTATATTTGGGTTTAAGATTGACGTGTAGCGTTATTTCACAAATTTCACCTTGCCTTCGTTGCGCGGCTTGGCTTGCGGAGCCTCATCTGGATAACCCACGGCAATGGCATACAGCAGTCTATATCCTTCCGGCAGTTCGAGACGTTGCAGATAAGGAGCCGCATCGGCATTGGTATTCAGGAAGTTTATCGGTCCGCCGAGACAGCATGTTCCCAGTCCCATCGACTGTGCCGCCACCACGATGTTGCCTCCCATCAGTCCACAGTCTATTTGTCCGGAACCGTCTTTGGGCGATGCTATGAATATTACAGCCGGAGCGTTTCTGAACATATTCTTGAACGAAGGGTCTTGTGCCATTTTGGGCTGTGCTTTTTTAAACACTTCCGTAACGCCGTTTATGAATTCCGCATTATCCACTACACGCACCTCCCACGGCTGTTTGTTCATACCGTTGGGAGCGTTTATGCCGCATTTCACGAGCAGTTCTAGTTTTTCGCGTTCCACCGGCTTGTCGGCATACTTGCGCACGCTGCGTCGTGCCATGATTGTCTCCACCACTACATTACCGTTCTGTTCCGATGTTGCCACGTCTGTTTTCTGTTGTGCCTCGCTTTGTTGCGAGCAGCCCATCATTGCCACCATACAGGCAATGCTGAAAAGTTTTGTAAAAGTTTTCATGTCGTTCATTATTTTAATGTGAGTTCTACAAATTATAAATACATGTAAATCTAGTGACCGCCGACCACAGTCTTGACCTTATAGTGTTCTAATATCAAGAACAATAGCTATAATCACAGTGGACAAAGTTACAGAATTATTTTTTATGGCAGTTTTTTTCTGCAAGTATTTTGATTTCATTTTTGGGAAAAACACATTCACACCACAGTGGATGACTGACGACAGAAACTGGCGCTTGTAACTGCACTTAATGAAAGTTAATTTGTAAAGATATTTGGTCGAATTTAACATTTTTAAATCCGGCATTCTAGGTGTAAAAATTTGTTAATCAAAGTGGGGCAAATTATGCCTTCGACGGGTCGAAAAACCGTTACGTACGTGAGCTCATTGCGATTTCA
>CAMTJK010000079.1 GCA_947072805.1 uncultured Prevotella sp. | reverse complement strand
ATTTTACAATGTTGATAAGCAAGCATGTACATTAAATGTGCCGGAGGAATCTGTTGATTTGTATAAGGCTTCTGATGAATGGAAAGATTTTTATAACATCGTCGGATTTACTTCGGGTATAGACAATGCCGGAATTAACGCTGCGCCGGAGATAGTTGTAAGGGATGGCGCAATATATGTTGATGGTTGTCCTGTTGGAACGGCGGTGGAAGTGTATGACGCCACCGGCAAATGCGTATGTAGTGCTGTCGGTGACACACTGTTACCGGACTTCCCCACGGTTTATATATAGTAAAAGCAGGCAAGCTACAGAAGAAAATCGTATTGTAAAGAGAATATACCCTGAACAAATGGAAGATTAGAAAACGGAGTGACTGACAACAACATGAAATAAGGGGATTCCGCAAAAGAGAGGCTGTGTCGTAATTGAGGTTTATTGAACTTGCGACACAGCCTCAAATGTTCATTATGGCCGGTATATTATACAATGACTTATTTGAAACAAATTGTGTTACAGAATATATTGCCTGATTGGGGTTTATAGTTCAATCTTTTCGTAGGGCAGGTTGAAAACGTCTGCAACAGCCTTGTAGGTTATTTTACCTTCCACAATGTTTAATCCTTCGGCGAGAGCCGCATCTTCCTTGCAAGCACGCTTCCATCCTTTGTCGGCTAAGGCAATGGCATATTTCAGAGTTGCGTTGGTTAGCGCAGATGTTGATGTGTTAGGTACGGCACCTGGGATGTTGGCAACAGCGTAATGTACAATTCCATCCACCTCATAAACCGGTTCGCTATGTGTGGTAGGATGCGATGTTTCGAAACATCCTCCTTGATCGATAGCCACATCAACCAGTACAGACCCTTTCTCCAGCAGTCCGAGCATGTCTCGTGTAATAAGGTGAGGTGCCTTGTCACCCGGAATAAGTACGGAGCCGACTACGATATCGGTGTCGGGAAGCTCTTTTACAATATTGTGGTGCGAGGAATAAATGGCATCAACGTTAGGCGGCATGGTGAGTGACAGCTCTCGCAGTCTTGGCAGCGATATGTCGGCGATGACTACGTTTGCTCCCATACCTGCAGCTACCCTTGCTGCAGCTTGACCTACTATACCGCCTCCAAGAACCAATACTTTTGCCGGCTTTACGCCGGGAACACCGCATATAAGCTTGCCTTTTCCACCTTTAGTTTTCTGAAGATAGTAGGCTCCGTTTATTGTTGCCATTCGTCCGGCAACTTCGCTCATAGGTATAAGCAAAGGCAGTGATTTGTCCGGCAGCTGCACTGTCTCGTAAGCCAGACATATGCCACCGCTTTTTATCATTGCTTCAGTAAGGGGACGGTCGCATGCAAAATGGAAATAGGTAAACACGAGTTGTCCCTTTTTTACAAGCGGATATTCTTTTTCTATGGGTTCTTTCACTTTCACAATCATGTCGGCAATATTATAGGTATCTTCAATTGTCGGCGATATTATGGCACCAACCTTCGTGTATGCCTCGTCAGGGAAGTTGCTGCCTTCTCCGGCAGTGTGTTGTACATACACCTCATGTCCGTGTTTTACCAGTTCGGCAACGCCTGACGGTGTCATACCAACGCGGTTCTCGTTGTTCTTGATTTCTTTAGGAATACCGATTTTCATAATTGTCAAGGTTTGTGGTTAAACATATTGATAGCATAAAGATACCGCAAACGATGATAAAGAAAGAGATTCCCATATCATGAAAGTGGGATCTTCTATTGCAAATATAGCTAAAATGGCTTGCACAGCAATGTTTTTTGTAGTGTTTTTTTATGCGCAAGTTTGCTTTTTAACACTATAATAAACGATAATAAGTGTATTTATATCGGATTTTTGAAGTACTTTTGCAAAAGATAGTCTGCACTCGGACAATTAATATAGGATATTATAACACGTAAAAGATGAAATACAATACCGGATTCCAGCATAAGGGAGAATACGAATATTTGATAGTCAATGAGCCGGCGGGCTTACTTGAGTTCTTGCTGAAAAATGTCAGGGAAAGCCGCAATAAGATAAAAGCGACCCTACAGGGTAGAGGAATAAAGGTTGATGGCAAATGTGTTACGCAGTTTGACTATCCGTTGGAATGCGGTATGAAGGTTGCTGTAAGCAAGTCGAAACGTAATCAGCTACCTTTTAAGAGCCGTTATGTGAGAATTGTATATGAAGACCGTTGGCTGGTGGTTGTTGAAAAGAATATAGGAATCCTTTCGATGGCAGCCGGACATTCTTCTCTCAACGTGAAGTCGGTGCTCGATGATTATTTCCATAAGTCTCACCAGCGTTGTCGTGCCCATGTTGTGCATCGACTTGATAGAGATACAAGCGGTTTGATGGTGTATGCCAAGGATATGGAGACAGAGCAGATATTGGAACATAATTGGCATGACATAGTTTACGATCGTCGTTATGTGGCTGTGGTTAGCGGTGAAATGGAGCAGGAGGGTGGCACCGTGGCTAACTGGCTGAAAGACAATAAGGCTTATGTTACCTATTCGTCGCCGACAGACAATGGCGGAAAATATGCAGTGACTCACTTTCGTGTGCTAAATAGGACAACGGAACATTCGCTTGTGGAGTTTAAACTGGAGACGGGACGCAAGAACCAGATACGTGTTCACACAGCCGACCTTGGTCATCCTGTGTGTGGAGACATAAAGTACGGAAACGGCGATGATCCTATACACAGACTATGTCTTCATGCTTATTTATTGTGTTTCAGACATCCTGTAACAGGAGAGAAGATGGAGTTTGAAACACTTATACCAACGGATTTCAGAAGGCTGTTCAAGTAAGAATTTGACAGAACGATGGAGAATTTTCGCTATTATGTGGCTTTGCTGCTTATGATTATTGTTGGTGTCGTGACAGTCAAGCAGATTGCGAGTTGCATTGTTCGTTCTTTTGTAATTCTGCTGTTGCTATCGGCGTTTGCCGCAATATATTTTTATTGTTTCAGATAAGCAATAGTCCGGAAGCAACAGTCAGTCCGTAGATAAAAATGTTTCGAGCTGTTTCTCCGAGGCAAAGATTAAGTGCTTTTCCGCGGTTTATCTTTACTATTTTAAGGTAAGTCGTGATGTGTAGCACAAGATAGATAAACGGCATAATGAACGCCAATATATGTCCGTTTGCAAGGAATACTATACCGCACAGACATGCAACCGGTCCGATGAAAAGATATAGGAGACGGCTTTTTTTAGCTCCTAGTTTTACGACGATAGTATTCTTTCCTACCGCTTTGTCTGTGTCGCGGTCACGGTAGTTGTTTACAACGAGTAGGGCATCGATAACTATTCCACATGCTATTGATGCCGTCAGCACCTGTATAGTGTATGTGTGGAGTTGTATATAATATGTGGCACAGACGGGTACGATGCCGAAGAATACGATCACAAGCACATCGCCAAGTCCGAGGCGTGAGAGGTGTGTGGTGTATAGGAAGCAGAACAGCACACACAGAACTCCTACAAGAACCATCTCGAGCCCTCCGTAATATATGAGCGGTAGTCCGGTTAAACATCCGAGAGTGGTAGTAAGTGCTATGGCACGTTTCATTGTATTGAGACTTATCCATCCTTGAGAGCATGCACGGCGCGGGCCAAGTCGTGTCTCTGTATCGTCTGTACCGTTAAGACAGTCGAAAAAATCGTTTATAAAGTTGGCGTCTATTTGCATTACAAAGGCAAATAGCAGACAGAGCAAGGCCGATTTGATGCAGAAGACCTCTCCGTAATATGCGTTAGTGTCGGCATAAGCCAAGGACAGACCAATCATAACGGGGACTGCAGCACCGCTCAATGTCTTGGGACGTGCAGCAAGAATCCATGCCTTGAGGGAATTTGTGCGGACAGTATTCTCTTTCATCTTATTTGTTCAGACGCTTGTATAAATAAACATATTCATATAGACGCTTGCAAAAGTAAACATAAATGCGTATATTTGCAAAAATAATCTTTTTTTTATAATGATAAGCAAGACTGCGAGCCTCGATTTGGTGGAGTTTGTCGAGCGTAATATTCTGCCGCAATATGCTGCTTTTGACAAAGCTCATAATATTACCCATGTTACAAGAGTTATAAAGCGTTCTCTCGACCTTGTAAGGACAACTGGTGCTGATATAAATATGGTATATGCCATTGCTGCTTATCATGATCTGGGCCTTTCCGGACCTCGTGCTATACACCATATCACCGGAGGGCGTATCCTCCAGCAGGATGCACGATTGAAGAAATGGTTTTCTGCTGAACAGATAAAGGTTATGAAGGAGGCTGTTGAGGATCATCGCGCTTCCGCATCTCACACTCCACGCAGTATATATGGAAAAATAGTGGCGGAAGCTGATCGCGATCTTCAGCCAGATATAGTATTTCGCCGCACTGTTCAGTTCGGGCTAGACAATTATCCGGAGATGGACCGTGAGAATCATTGGAAGCGCTTCCGCGAACATCTTGACAACAAATATTCGGAGCATGGATATATACGTCTGTGGATATCAGGCTCTGATAATGAACGTCATCTTGCCGCACTACGAGCATGTATGGCTGACGTCCGGAAATTGAGAACGGTATTTGAACGTTTTTTTGATGAAGAATTCTTAGCCCGTAGGGCATGACATAGCCTTATTTTACAGTCGTGCAACAGACGATACTGCTGTATACATGTCCGTACACCCCATGCGGATATCTTGATTTAGTGCGATATTAGTTAAAGAAATTCCAGGAGAGTCCCATCCTCAATATCCTGCCGTTTTGCGGATAGTGAGGGGTAAGGAAATACATGTTATTACCGTTGCCGGCATTCACATGACTGAACATTATGAAAAAACGTGTGTGCTTAAGATGCATGTTGGCATATAAATCGACAAATGGGTAGCCGCCTATCTTTACCCTGCTTTCTTTTGTGTCCTGCACCGCAAACTGGTTCAGTTGCGGACAGAAGTCAGGAGCATAATATTTTGAGAAGAAATAGGCGTCGCCACCAAGCTCTACCAGTAGTTCGTTTACAATCTTGAATTTTATGAACAAATTGGTAAACAGGTTGAGAGCCGGTACCGGTAGCACCTCCTCGTGGTTACTGTTCTGATATGTTACTATGTTTTCCCAGTTGAGTATGCCGAGTTTGAAGTTCTGTATCAGTTGTGCTGTCATGAGGTTGATGTTAGCCCCACATTGGTAGACTCCAGCTGACATTCCGGTACGTCCGTTGCCTGTTGCATTATAATTCATGCCGAAATATGTATAGTTCTGCAACTCTTCTATTGCTACACGTAACCGAGTATTTGTCTTTCTGTAGGTGAACATACCCTCAATTCTTGTCCTCGTCTCCTTTTCCATGCTGTTGTCCCACCAAAGATGTTTTGAATGGTAGTGCCGTTGGAAAAAGGTAGGATTAAGTCTGTAGAAGTAAGCCTTTGCAGCCAGTGTCACGGTGTCTCCGAGGAAAGGGAAGTTCAAGTCGGTGCAGAAGTCCACTTTCAGTTGTCCGGCATCCTCTCCGGCCAGCCAGGTTTCAGCGAGTAGATTATAGTGAAGTGTATGTCCTTGGGTCTTTATTATTTGTCCGCCGATGCTTACCGTTTGTTCGCTCCATTTTGCCTGCCATGCCCTTGTACCTCCAGTGCCGTCCATTATGTCGGGCATTTCTATTTTTCTGTATTCATGGCTGGCAAATACTTTCAGACCGGCTTTTGCATATTTGTTGAACCCTTCCAATAATGCAATGGCGAGAGTGTTTTTCACAGACTGAAATTTTGTCTTGTCGTATATGGAATCTCCAGGATAGCTCATGTCGGCATTCTCATTGTAGAATGTGTTGGCATAGTAGTTTTCAGGCGAGTCATATGCCTGGTATATCCTGTCGTTTGTCTGGTAGTCTATGGTGTGTATGAAGCTTGTCACTGGCACGAACTCCCTTTTCATCGTTTCGTCAGTGGAGTCGTTCTGCTCTATTGCAGTCATCAAGCTATCCGTTGCTGTAGTATTTATCTTAACCCTGGTGCTGTCCTGCAATATATTTTGCATTATGCCGACGGTTTCGTTGCCTGTTATAGCAGTCCTATCGGGGTGTCCGGTCGGAGCTGCTCCCTCTACAATCTTTGCGTTGTCAGGGCGTCCGGTTACACTAACTTTTTCTCCTTCTTCTTCATTTTCCTGTTCTTCCTTCTCTTTTTTTGAATCCTTGGCAAACTGTTTTGCTTTTATTTCTTCTTCTGTCATTTTCACCATTCTGTAGAATCCCAGACTGTATCGATGGGTAAGGAAGATGCCGAACTGATTGTTTCTGTTCCAGTTCTTGTTCAATACTGTTGGTATTTCGTTCTCGCTGAATCTGTCTTCAAAGCTTTCGGGGTGTGTTATATAATAGTCGTCCGTGATGCCACCGTTTTCTGCTACTTTCTGATGATAGGATGTCATGATGGCGTGCATTTTGTATCTGTCTCCAAGGTAGGACGCAAACAGTGTAGTTCCGAAGTGAGATGCACTCTGGTTGCTGTAATATCCTCTTGCATAAGCGTAGTTGAGATCAAATCCCAATCCGAGTCGTTTTCCTGCATTTATTGCAAATTTCGCATCTATGTGGTCCTCGCCGTTGGTCTTGTCTCCGCAGTTGTCATACGAGATGTTGGTAAGTGGTGATAGCGTGTTGGTAAAATGCAGACTGTCTGTACGTTTTATCACCCAGCTGTAAGGTTGGTTAAATAGGAATTGGTTTGTTAGCGGTCTGTCAATTACTATTCTATTTTCCCTTGCTGTGTAGTTGTTTCCTGTTGTGTTGTATTGTCCGTATTTTCCTGTGTTGAAAATACTGTTCATATAGAGATGCGGCATGGTGTCGGGTGTGGCAGGTGTTATGTCTCCGAATTTACTATCAATGGTCCACACATACAGTCCTGTCGGTATCTCCTTGTTTGCAGTGGTATCGTTGTTGTTCTTGTTGAAGTTATTGTTTCTGTTCTCGTTTTGCGCCATCATATTCCCCATGTCATTTGTCTCTTCAAATGTTTGGGCTACCGATGGTGAAGTGAGAATGGAGAATAGGATGCCGTATAGGATTTTTTTCATTTAGTGTTTCAATAGTCTGAGGGCTGATTCTGCTATTTTCACAGCCATAGCCCCGAGTATTATATAAGTTCCTGTAATTTTGTCGTACGACATATAGTATATCACGCCTATGATGGCACCCACCATGAAGATAATATTCATCACGTTGCGCACTTTCAGGAGACGATCTTTTCCCTCGTCGTCGTTGTTGCGGTTATCCCTGTATGCTCGCAGTACGTTGTTCTCGTCTGTTGTCATAAGGAGTTATTGTATTTTTGGAGTGAAAATGTATAACTGTGTATAAATTGTTCCGGTAGAGTGGGGTGAGGGCAAAGTCTATTTCAGCAGTTCTGCAATCTTGTTGAAGATATAGTCCTTTCGATCTATGGTTTTTTTGCGGAATTTTCCAGATACTCTCGACAGCCTGTCCTTGTTTTTCTTCAGTCCTACTTCGTCTGTTATCCACTCTTCTGCCTTATACGTTTCCGGATTTCGCTCCTCATCGTATAGATAGTATATGCGTGTCATTTTCACGTTGGCACTTCCGTCCTTGCATTCTGCCACAAGGTTGTAGAACATTCTTGTACGGTCGAGTACAAGTGCAGTGCTCTTGAAAACGAGCCATTCCTGATAACTTCCGCATATTTCGTGCTTAATAGAATCCTTTATAGCTATGCGACTTTGTTCGAGCTGGTTTTTCTCTTTTGTCATTGCCGTCATATAGCCGAGCAATTTTGAGTATATTTGTCCGGCAGATAGTCCGGGAGCGCTGATATTCGTTTCAAACACCACCTTGTCATCGATTACTGGCACTGCTCCAACGAGATATTTACTGTCGACATTCTGTTTTTTACCGTTCTCGTTTTCGGAAACCTCCCATGTGTTCTGTGCGGTTGCCGCCATAACAGGCAGGACCATAAGAATTATAAAAAGAATCTTTTTCATTGTACTTTTTTTTGTTATGCCCGCAAAATTACAAATTATCTTATTAAATTAAAAGGAGATTACACACATTAACACACTTTTTCTCATGTCATTTCAATCCATACGCCATGTTTTTTTCATTTCTCTTTCCTCTCGAGTTCCGCTTGTAGTCGTACCATTTCATCCCTGTATTGTGCCGCTTGTATGAAGTCTAGGTTCTTAGCAGCCTCTTTCATGCGCTTTGCCGTATCGGCGATACATCTTTCGAGTTGCTTTGGTGTCATACTTATTATTATGGGGTCAGCCACAGCCATTCTTGTTTCCGGTTCTTTGTACATCTTTCTTACATTGCCATTGTCCATATGCTCGGCTGTCGTCATCTTTGTCTCGCTTCTCAATACGCTTTTCCCCTTGCCCTTTGTTATAGGTGAAGGTGTGATGCCGTGCTCTTCGTTATATTTCATCTGCTTTATTCTTCGACGTGCGGTTTCATCGATGGTCATTTTCATTCCTGTTGTCACAGTGTCGGCATACATTATTACCTTTCCGTTTACATTTCTTGCGGCTCTTCCAGCCGTTTGCGTCAGGCTTCTGTGGCTTCTTAGAAATCCTTCCTTATCGGCATCTAATATTGCCACCAGCGATACTTCCGGAAGATCAAGCCCTTCTCTTAGCAGGTTCACTCCTACCAGCACATCATATTCTCCAGCTCTCAGGTCATCTAGAATCTTCACACGATCAAGTGTCGCTACGTCGCTGTGTATGTATGCTGTCTTTACGTCATGGTTCAGTAGATATTCTGTGAGCTCTTCAGCCATGCGTTTTGTCAGTGTTGTCACCAGCACTCTTTCTTTTCTGTCCCTGCGTTCTTCTATTTCAGACATCAGGTCGTCAATCTGGTTCTCGCTCGGTCTAACTACGATCTCCGGGTCAAGCAGTCCTGTTGGCCTTATTATTTGTTCTACTACTGTGCCTTCGGCTTCGTTCAGTTCATATTCTGCTGGTGTTGCCGATACATAAATCACCTGTTTAGTCAGTTCTTTGAATTCCTCAAATGTCAGCGGTCTATTGTCATATGCAGCCGGCAGCCGGAAACCGTATTCTACGAGATTCCTTTTCCTTGCGCGGTCACCTCCGTACATTGCTGCTATCTGGGGTACGCTTACGTGACTTTCGTCTATCACCATGAGGAAGTCATCAGGGAAAAAGTCAAAAAGACAATAAGGTCTTTCTCCTGGTTCTCTTCCGTCGAAGTATCTCGAGTAGTTCTCTATTCCAGAGCAATGTCCCAGTTCTTTTATCATTTCCATATCATATTCCACGCGCTCTTTTATTCTTGCCGCCTTTATGTTCTCACCTTGTTCTGTGAAGAGCTCCATCTGTTTTGTAAGGTCATCCTGAATACATCTTATGGCTCTTTGAGTCTGTTCCTGTGTAGTCATGAAGAGGTTGGCTGGATACAGCTTGTAGTCGTCCATTTTTGCTATTCTTTCCATCGTTGTAGCATCCAGTTCTTCTATGGCGTCTATCTCATCGTCCCAGAATATGACCCTCACCACTGCTTCACTGTAGGCTGGTGCAATGTCCACGGTATCTCCTTTTACTCTGAAGCAACCTCGTGTCAGTTCTGCGTCGTTACGTACATACAGGGCGTCCACGAGTTTTCTAAGCAGTGCATTTCTGGCCATCCGTTGTCCCCTTTGCATGGTTACTACATTTTCTGACATGGCCATGGGACTTCCCATACCGTATATGCAGCTCACAGATGATACGACAACCACGTCTTTCCTTCCAGACAGCAGTGCCGCTACAGCCCTTAACCTTAATCTGTCTATCTCTTCGTTTATCGCAAGATCTTTCTCAATGTAAGTGTCTGTTGTTGGCATGTAAGCCTCCGGCTGGTAGTAGTCATAGTAACTTACGTAGTATTCCACAGCGTTTTCAGGGAAGAATCCTCTCATTTCCTCGTAAAGTTGTGCCGCCAGTGTCTTGTTATGGCTCAATATAAGTGTTGGTTTGTTTGCCTTTGCTATTACATTAGCAACGGTAAATGTCTTTCCGGAGCCGGTTACGCCGAGCAGAACTTGTGCCCTGTCACCCCTTTCAAGTCCTTCTAACAACTGCTTTATGGCTTCCGGCTGGTCGCCCGTGGGACTATAGTCTGATGTAAGTTTGAATTTTCCCATTAGCTCGCAAAATTACAGCATTTCCCTCTAACATCATAGGCTGTAAGGTTATTTTTATTAAAAAAACGGGCTAAAACCTTTGCTTTTAGTGTAGAAATCACTAATTTTGCAAGCCAAAACCCACTACATGAACAAGCTGTTATACATATTGCTGCCCGCCATGCTGTTTTTTTGCAGCTGCGCCACCGAGTTTAACCGCGTTTATAAGACCACAGACTACGATTACAAGTACGAGTTTGCCAAGCAGTGTTTTGCTGAAGGCAAATATTCGCAAGCTATAACTCTTCTGCAGGAGTTGGTTACCATACAGAAAGGTACCGATAATGCGCAGGAATCCCTCTATATGCTCGCCATGGCTGAATATTGCGACCGCGACTACGAGAGTGCTTCCGCTACTTTCCGCAAGTATTTTTCTTCTTATCCCAAGGGCATTTATGCTGAGCAGGCTGCCTATTATATAGGTCAGTCGCTCTATGAGAGCACACCCGAACCGCGCCTTGATCAGACTCCAACTGTCGGAGCAATCAATGCATACCAGCAATTCCTTGATCTCTTTCCGTCGTCACCCATGAGGGCAACGGCACAGAGTCGTCTCTTTGAACTGCAGGACAAGCTTGTCATGAAGGAATATCTCTCTGCAAGACTTTATTATCGTCTCGGAGGTTATTTCCTTAACTGTATTGGTGGCGGTTCCAACTATGAGGCCTGCATCGTTACAGCACAGAATGCACTGAAAAATTATCCGTATACGTCAATGCGAGAGGACTTTGCCCTCCTCATCATGAAGAGCAAGTTCGAGCTTGCCGAGCAAAGTATCGAGGCAAAGCGACTTGACCGCTATCGTGATGCAGAGGACGAGTGTTACGGTTTCCTCAATGAATATCCCGAGAGCCCATCGCGACCACTTGCAGAAAAGTTTATTGCCAGGTGCAGGCAAATCACAAAAGACTGACGCTTACTACCACGTTTGTCACCTGCAACCCAATAATGGAGAATAATATACAGTACAATACTTTTTATAAACACAACATCTTTATGGATTACAAGAAGTCAAAAGCACCGGTCAATACCGTTACACGTAACATTATGGATCTCTGCTCCGGCACTGACAACATTTACGAGAGTGTTTCCATCATTGCAAAGCGAGCCAATCAGATTTCCGTACAGATAAAGGAAGACCTTAGCAAGAAGCTTGCTGAATTTGCTTCCTACAACGATAGCCTTGAGGAAGTGTTTGAGAACCGTGAGCAAATAGAGATTTCGCGTTACTACGAAAAACTGCCCAAACCTACGCTTCTTGCCACACAGGAGTTTGTAGACGGCAACGTTTATTGGCGTGACCCTTGTCATGAGGCTATACCTCAGGGAGAAGAATAAAAATGTATAAGAGAGAATAGGGAAAACAATGATACAGCGCATACAGACTCTCTACCTCCTTGCTGCTTTCGTTCTTGCAGTTGCTGCCATCTTTCTTCCCATCGGTACCTTTACAAATGGGGTAGCAGACATAGCTCATGCCTCGTGTTTGTGTGTACAGCCTGTCGATGGCATCACAGCACCGTCCTATACCGTGCTGCCACTTGCTGCAGTGCTTGCTGCCGTAGCGTTTCTCAGCATTTATGCTATCTTTGCATTTGCCAATCGCCGCTATCAGTCGCGCCTTTGTCTCTTCAGCATCATGTTGCTAATAGGATGGTATATTCTTTATGCGGTCTGTGCAATCCTTTTTTTACCACACACTGTAGATGAAGAAGTTCATTTTGTTCCATCGATGTATGCAGTGTTGCCTCTATTTGCTCTCGTCGCTATACTCCTTGCTCGTCGTGGCATTCTTGCTGACGAGAAGCTCGTGCGTGATTCTGAACGAATAAGATAGTTATCGGAAAAGGATTTAATTAGCAGATAATCCCCATCGGTCAGCATTATTATATATGACCGATGGGGATTGTTTTATCACAAATAGATAATCTGATTTCAAGCCTGTTTCGTCCGACCGGCAAATGAGACTGTCACTTAATAATAGGATGGATGGTTTTGGGGGCGATGGATGATTGCCGGCAAGGGCTCGTAACTGCGCTTAATGAAAGTTAATTTGTAAAGATATTTGGTCGAATTTAACATTTTTAAATCCGGCATTCTAG
>CAMTJK010000078.1 GCA_947072805.1 uncultured Prevotella sp. | reverse complement strand
AAATGGTATTATATCGCAAAACGCGTAACTCACTGACTATCAGCGCTCCCTATTTAAGAGTAAAAGCGCTCATTTTCGCGTCGTAGGTTACAAATCGAGGTTTGGGTGCCGATTAACACACGTTAAAGTAAACATTTTTCATAAAAGTAAATAAATGTTATACATACAAAAACGTGAGCTCGGTTTTAATAAAGTTCAAATCTATTTTATACCCCTTTTATTAAGAGCGGCTGTATATTTGGCTGCATTGGCGAGATGTTCTTCATAAGTGTGCGCAAAGACGTGTGTGCCGGAGAAGTCGGCATTGGCACACATGTATAAGTAGTTGTGCTGCGTGGCATTAAGCACTGCGTTGAGCCCTTCGGTTGAAGCTATGCGGATGGGTCCCGGCGGCAGCTGCGTGTTAAGATAGGTGTTATAGGGCGAGGGCGTGAGCAAATGTTTACGGTAGATGCGTCGTAAAGAGAAATCTCCGACAGCGTATTTTACCGTTGGGTCAGCTTGCAGTGGCATCCCGGCGTGCAGACGGTTAATGTACATTCCTGCTATAAGAGGCTTCTCTTTGGCATTGGCGGTCTCCTCATCAACTATGGATGCAAGTGTAGCCACCTCTGCAGGTGTCAGACCGATGGAGGAGGCGAGGGCACGGCGCGATGAAGTCCAGTAATTATCGTGCTCGCGCTTCATGCGTGCAAGGAACTGCTGCGGCGTGATAGTCCAATAGAATTCGTATGTATTGGGAATGATGAGAGCCGGCAGTGTTGCGGTGGTGCAGCCGAGACCGGCAAGGAGCGTACTGTCTGCAAAGGCAGTGGCGAGAGCGACACTGTCCGCCATGAGATGGCGTGAGAGGATGGCGGCAAGGCGCGGCATGGTGCGCGTGGAGGGTATGGTGAGACGCAGGGGCGACTGTCTGCCCTGACGCAAGCGTCGGAACACGGTGACGACAGCATCGTCGGGTGATATAGTGTAACGCCCGGGGATGATGGCTGAGGTATTGTAACCGCCGTGGCGTGCCATGGCGGAGAAACCGGCAAGTGCCGGACGGTGGCAGAAGGGGGTGAGCTTGGCAACGACGGAGTCGGCTGTATCGTCGGTATCTATGTATAGATGACACGTCTCACTGCGCTGCGATAGCGGTGCAAAAAGACAGAAAGAGACCAGCGCAAGAATAAGGAGCATGCAAGAGCCTGCCACGTAGAGGTAATGTTTTTTGGAAAGTCGGGATTTCATAGATATATGTCTGTGTATATATATTAAATGTGATATAATTCGTATGTAATGGCATCAGCAATTAATACTGAAAGCGCGGCAAAGTTACGAATGTTTCTGATAAAATAGGAGAGGAAAAGGTAATAATTTTAGTCTCGCCTAACGTTTTGCATCATTTGTCATGATCTGCTTATGTCGGTCTGATAGACGGTTTCGGAATATTTAGAACATTGTTGCCATGTTATTGAAGACAAGACAGGCAACGGTCTGACATTAAAATTAAAAGGTTTTTATTTTGTATTGTCTTCACCTTGCACTATCTTTGTACAACAAAAAGCATTATAACGAAGATGAAACTGAAATTCATAATACAATACAATACGGCGTGGGGTGAGAGCCTGCATGTGAACATAGAGTACAGAAGCAATGACGGTAGCGTAAGACGCCGGAACATGATAATGAATACCGCTGACGGCAGGACATGGACACTGGAAACGGCTGTTCTTGAATCAAAACAGCACCCTGTGGCAGAATTCAGCTACGCATACAGTGTGGAGGATGCCGATGGAAACGTGTTGCGCAGGGAATGGGATGCTGTGGCACGTACTTACAGGTGTGACACAACGAAAAACTTCATCTTCCCAGACCAATGGAGGGAAATACCGCTGCAACTTCACCTGTATAGCAATGCCTACCTGACTACAGTGGGAGGACAACGCAATGAAAAGACGCTTCCACCGGATGTGCCTCTGTTCAGAAGGACGGTGGTGTTCAGGGTGTCGGCGCCACAACTGAAGAAAGGACAGTCTGTGGCTCTCTGCGGAAACCATCCTGCAATAGGAGGATGGAATACATCGAGATATGTGAAGATGAAATATTCCGGGCAGACAGTGTGGACTGTGAGCGTGAATGTGATGGGAATGACAATGCCCTTGGAATACAAATACGTGGTGACAGACGATGCCGGAAATGCAGTAGTGGCATGGGAGGAAGGTGACAATCGTTCGACAGGTGACATGACACCGGAAGACGGTGAGGTATGGGTTCTCGACGGTGGAGTGATGAGATTGAAGGAGGACACCTGGAAAGTGGCAGGAATGGTAATACCTGTATTCTCGCTTCGATCTGACAAATCATACGGCACCGGTGACTTTGGCGACTTGAGAAGGATGGTAGATTGGGCTGTGGCTACAGGAATGAAAGCTATACAGATATTGCCGGTGAATGATACCACAAAGACAAGAGACTGGGCAGACTCCTATCCATACAATGCCATTTCTATTTATGCCCTGCATCCGCATTATATGGACCTTGAAGAGGCTGGAACACTGAAGAGCAAGGCGGCAATGACTGCATTTCACAGACGGCGACGCGAACTGAATGCAATGTCTTACTGCGACTATGTGGCAGTGGACAAGGTGAAGACCGAATATATAAGAAAATTGTATGAGGAGAAAGGCAAGACGGTAACGGCAACACAGGAATACCGTGCGTTCGTAGATAACAATGCCCACTGGCTGATGCCATACGCTGCCTTCTGCTCGCTGCGCGACAGATACGGTACAGCGAGATTCAAGGACTGGAAGATTCTTTCAGAATATAGTGAAAGGGCGGTTGAGGAATATTGCTCCGAAAATGAGGATGACATTACGTACAACTACTTCGTACAATATATATTGCATAGACAATTGAAGGCTGCGGGCGAATATGCACGCTCGAAGGGAGTGATAATAAAGGGAGATATACCGATTGGTATATGCCGTGACAGTGTAGAGGCATGGATGCAGCCACAATACTTCAATCTTGACGCGCAGACGGGAGCACCACCAGACGCTTTCTCTGCAAACGGACAGAACTGGGGATTCCCGACTTACAACTGGGAGGCAATGATGGCTGACGGATGCAGTTGGTGGAGAAACAGATTCTCGCAGATGGACTGCTACTTCGACGCGTTCAGAATAGACCATGTGCTGGGATTCTTCAGAATATGGGAAATACCGGAAGAAGCGGTGTTCGGTTTGCTCGGACACTTCGCGCCGGCACTGCCTCTGACGCCGGCGGAAATAGAATACTTCGGACTGCAATTTAGGAAGGATTTCTATACAAAGCCATTCATAAATGATGCCATAGTGGACCGACTCTTCGGTGTGCATGCACAGTATGTGAAGGAGAACTTCCTCGTGATGAAGGCTTATAACTTGTATGACCTGAAGGAATGTGTGGACACACAAAGAAAGGTAAAGGAGCTGTTCGAGGAACGACGCGACGAAAACAGTGTGTGGATAAGAGACGGACTGTACAAATTGAACGCCAATGTTCTATTCATAGAGGACAAGAGACAGCATGATATGTATCACCCGAGAATAGGGGTATATAATGAGCCGGTGTTTGAAATGCTCGGCAATGCAGAAAAAGATGCGTTTATGAGACTGTATAATAACTTCTTCTATCAGCGACATAATATGTTTTGGGGAACACTTGCTATGAAGAAGTTGCCGATGGTGCTACACGACACGAGAATGATGGTGTGTGCAGAAGACCTCGGAATGATGCCCGATTGTGTAAGCCCGGTGCTCGACGCATTGAGAATACTGACACTCGAAATACAGACAATGCCGAAACAGACAGGGTTTGAATTCACACACCTTGGTGCAAATCCCTACAGGAGCGTTGCTACATTTGCCACACACGACATGCCACCAATGAGACTGTGGTGGGAAGAATCGCCCGAAACAGCACAGAGATATTATGTGACAATGATGCAGAAAGAGGGACGTGCACCAGAACATCTGCCTCCGCATCTTGCCGAGGAGATAATAGCAAGACATCTGTACAGTCCATCCTTGCTCTGTCTGCTCGCGCTACAGGACTGGCTCGCAATGGATGGAACATTGAGAAACAAGAACGTGAAGGAGGAAAGAATAAACGTGCCGAGCGACAGTTACAACAGATGGAAATACAGAATGCACATTACGATAGAGGATCTGTTGAAGGCAGAAATGTTCAACAGGAAACTGAAAACCATGATAAGCCGAAGCAAGAGATGAGAGAATACGAAACGTATATCTTTGACCTTGACGGCACTCTACTTTCAACTCTTGAGGATCTTGCGAAAGCTACAAATTATGCACTGAAACAGCATGAAATGCCGCAGAGAACAAGAGAGGAAATAAGGTTGTTTGTGGGCAATGGCGTAAGAAAACTCATAGAGAGAGCAGTACCGGAAAATACTGACAGCAATACCACGGACAGGGTACTGGATACATTTAGAAAATACTATATTGAACATGCTCTCGACAATACTGCACCGTATCCAGGAGTGACAGAGTTACTCACAGAGCTGAAGAGTAGAAAGAAGAATGTCGCCGTGGTAAGCAATAAGTTTTACGATGCCACAAGGGAATTGTGCCGCCATTTCTTCGGTTCACTTGTGGATGTGGCGATAGGAGAACGTGAGAATATACGCAGAAAGCCAGCGCCCGACACTGTAATGGAGGCTCTTCGGCAACTCGGTGTGGGAAAGGAGGACGCTGTATATATAGGCGACAGTGATGTGGATGTGCAAACGGCAAGAAATTGCTCAATGCCTTGCATAAGTGTGTTGTGGGGATTCCGCGACAGGGCTTTTCTCGAAAGTTGTGGTGCTACGATATTTGTAGAGAAACCGGAAGAAATATTATCCTAGACAATATAAAACTTTTTTTACCATTTTAAGAGCGGTTTTTATATTGTTTGGGATTGTAGTAGGCACATCCTCGAAAAGTGTTGCAGGAAAAGTATTCAGACGAGAGTATGTCTGTCGAAATATGTCTGCACTTCCTCTTTATAGCTGTCGGAAATGGGAATGTACACATCACCGAAGACAATACGGAAGCGATCGATGACCGTAATTTTGTTCATGTGGACAATATATGAACGGTGTGTGCGCATGAACTCCGGCTGTGGCAAGTAATCTTCGAGTTTCTTCATATTCATGAGTGACATCACCTTGTCGCCGTTCTCAAGATATATTCTTACATAGTCTTTCAGTCCTTCGATATAGAGAATATCGTCAAGGGCAATTTTCACCAGTTTATAGTCGCTTTTCACCAGCATGAAACGGTCTTCCCTGTATGTATCCTGCTTACGCACAGTTGTAAACCAGTCGAGTGCCTTATTGGAAGCTTTGAGGAATTCTTCGAAGCTCACAGGTTTCAGCAGGTAGTCTATGGCATTTACCTTGTAACCTTCAATGGCATACTGATTGAAAGCCGTTGTGAAGATTATTTTTGTCTCCTTTGGCAGGATTTTCGCAAATTCCAGACCGCTGAGCTCCGGCATCTGGATATCCATAAAAAGGAGTTCGACAGGATGCTCACGTAGATCCTTCATGCCATTGACAGCACTGTTGTAGGTGCCTATAAGGTTGAGAAAGGGGACTTTCTTTGTATAGCTTGCCAAAAGTTCGGCGGCTAATGGCTCATCGTCGATTATAGCACAGTTTAGTATCATAGATAATTATTTTTGATGAATATACGGTTTTTGCGGCGTCAGTTTTTTTGGACCATTCGTATTTTCCGGGATAGTCGAGTTCGAGACGGCGTGCCACTTGCTGCAAGCCTATGCCGTGACCGCTGCGGTCATTCTCGTTCTTTGGAAAATTACTGTTGTCTATGCTGCATATAATCCGCTGCTCGTCAGCCTCGAGTGTAATATGGATGAAGCTTGGAGCTGTGGGACTCACGCCGTGCTTGAAAGCATTCTCTATCAGCGATATGAAGATAAGTGGAGCTATTTGTATGTGGCATGGACTGGGAATGTTTACATTCAGCCTTACATCTACATTGCCACTGAGGCGTATCTTCATGAGGTTAATGTAGTTAGTGAGAAACTGCACCTCTTTCTCAAGGTTCACATGGCGGCTCTGATTGTCATAGAGTACATATTGAAGCATCTTGCTCAGTTCTTGCAGTGCCTCTTGTGCTTTTGACGAGTTGAAAGATATCAGTGCGTATATATTATTGAGGGTATTGAGGAGAAAGTGTGGATTGATTTGTGAACGCAGGTTACGTAGTTCGGCTTGCGTCCTTGCTCCCTCCGCTTCCCTTCGGGCATTTTCCGACTCCTGCCATTTCATGGCAAGCTGAACTGTGGTGGCTATGGCGGCGGCAATTATGAGGTTGAAAATGTTACGTAGAACGAGAAAGAATGGCATCATGCGGAACTCCGGAGGCTTGATGTGTGGTGGACGATCTAATGGTTGATGGGTAACGGTCATCCAGTAGTGTAGAGCTATACCCATGCTTACGATTATCAAGGAGTTGGCAATAAAGTAATACTTACGGTCGTCGGCAAAGAGACGAGGGGTGAGCCAAAGATAGTTTATATAAAATACAATACATAGCGCCAGCGGACTGCCGCTCATGAAGAGAAACTCCCTTAATGTCACACCGTTGCCGTGATTCATAAACATTAACGGCGATATGAACATTATTGTCCATATCGCTGCGTGGATGATGTATATAAGCTTTGTCTTATTCATATCTTAAAGCTTCTATGGGGTCAAGACGTGCTGCTTTCTTTGCCGGATACCAGCCGAAAAACACTCCGGTGAACGTGCAGACGGCAAAGCTCATTACTATGGTCCATAGTTCTATGGAGATGGGCCAATGGGCGAACTTGTTTATGGAATAGGAAGCCCCGATGCCTATAATCACGCCTATTACACCGCCAGTGACGCTTAGGAGGATGGCTTCAATAAGAAACTGGTTGAGAATGTCTATACCTCTTGCGCCGACACTCATGCGGAGACCTATTTCACGAGTTCTCTCTGTGACGCTCACATACATGATATTCATGATGCCGATGCCACCTACTATGAGTGAAATGCCTGCAACACAGCCCAGAAGTATGGTGAGCATGTCGGTAGTGGAGGTCATCATCGACGACAGTTCTTCCTGTGAACGGATGTTGAAATCATCAGCATCAGCTTCCGAATTTTCCGTAGCGTCTTTCAATTTGTGGTTACGGCGCAGTATGGCAGAAATCTCTTCGGTCGCTTTGTCGGTAACTCCCTCGGTAATTGCAGAACACTGTATGCCACCAAGATAAGTCTGTGCCAGTATACGCTTCATCACCGAGGTGTAAGGAGCAAGTACAAGATCGTCTTGATCCATTCCCATTGAGTTGTATCCTTTCTTCTTCAGAACACCAATCACCCGGAATGGTATTGAATTGAACCTTACCACTTTACCTACGGGGTCGCTACCGTCGGGAAAAAGGTTGTCCACTACTGTCTGACCTAATATGCATACTTTGGCACTTGCTTTTATTGCGTTCTCTCCGAACATTTCCCCGTCAGCTATGCTTAGCTGTCGAATGTCAAGATAGTCTGGGTTTACACCATAGATGCTCGACGGCGTGTTCTCGTTGCCGTATATGAACTGTCCGCTGCTTGTCACTACGGGGCTTATGCCCTTTATATACTTGCATTCATCTCGGATATTTTCATAATCAGTCATTTTAAGAGTCTCCATGGAGGACGCATCCTGTCTTACACCGCCGCGACGGTCGGCACCCGGTTGTATCATTATCATGTTCGACCCCATTTCTGCGATGTTGGCTTGTATGCTCTCTTTTGTTCCCTGACCGACGGCAAGCATGGTGATTACCGATCCGATGCCGATAATGATACCCAGGGCTGTAAGAAACGACCGTGTCTTGTTTGCTGCGATTGCCCTGATGGCAATTTTGAAAAGGTTGGCGTAGTTCATGATTATTCGTCGGTGTTTAAAGGCAATGCTGCAAGCCCTTCGGCCGCTGACATTATAGTATTGTTATATTCGTCGCTTATCACTTTACCGTCTCTCAACATGATATTACGGCTCGAGTAGTGGGCTATATCCGGATTGTGGGTAACAAATATTATGGTGCGACCTTCGGCATGCAGTCGCTGGAAGAGTACAAGAATCTCAAACGAGGTGCGGGTGTCGAGATTGCCGGTTGCTTCATCGGCAAGAATCACAGCCGGATTGTTCACCAGAGCACGTGCAATAGCTACTCTCTGCATCTGACCGCCCGACATCTGGTTAGATTTATGGTACAACCTGTCTCCCAGACCTACGGCTTTAAGTGCTTCGATGGCGCGTTCGTGTCGTTCTTCTGCCGACACTTCGCTGTTGTACATCAATGGCAACTCGACATTTTCTACGCTCGTGGTCTTTGCCAGCAGGTTGTAGTTCTGAAAGATAAAACCTATCTTCCTGTTGCGGAGAACTGCTCTTTGCGATTTTGACATTTTCCTTACCGATACACCGTCAAGAAAATATTCGCCGCTTGACGGAGTGTCAAGGCATCCGAGCTGGTTAAGCAGTGTTGATTTTCCGGAGCCGGACTTTCCCATTATGGTGACAAATTCTCCTTCATATATTTTGAACGAGACACCGCGTAAGGCATGTACCATCTCGTCGCCGACCATGAATTCACGCTTTACATTTTGCAGTTCTATTACTACTTTCCTGTCGTTCTCCTGCATAATCATTTCTTCTTATCGTTTCTTCTCGGTCCCGGGGCAAATGGTGACTGCTCCTTGACTTTACCTTCTTCCGGCTCTTCGTTTGATACCTCTTCTATTTGGGTGACTATCTTTGTTCCTTTGCTTATGCCGGATAGTATTTCCGTGTTTACGCCATCAGACATTCCTATCTGAACGACATGTGCTGTCAGTGTGTTGCCATCAAGTGTCCATAGCTTGTTCTTGCCGTTCTTGTCAGCAATCTTGTATTTTCCTACAGTCTCGGCAGTGGGAGAAAAGCGCAAAGCCTTGCTCGTGACGCTCAGCACGCCCTGTTTTTCGGCTGTATATATTGTTACGTTTGCCGTAAGTCCGGGTTTCAGTTTGAGGTCGGCATTTGGGGCACTTATCACCACTTCGTATGTCACCACGTTGTTTGTTGTAGTGGCTTCCTGACGTACCTGCGTCACTTCTCCCTCAAATGTGTCATTGGGAAATGCGTCTACGGTGAATGTCACGCGTTCTCCTTCTTTCACGTCTCCTATATCAGCTTCGTCCACGTCCGCCACAACTCGCATGTCTGTAAGATCTTGCGCAATGGTAAAGAGTTCCGGCGTACTGAAACTTGCAGCCACCGTCTGTCCCTCTTCTACAGCCTTCGACAGTACGACACCGTCAATGGGCGATGATATTGTGGCATAGCCGAGATTGGTCTGTGCCTTCTGTACCGTTTCCTTGGCGGTGGCTACAGTCTCTTTGGCTTTGATGTAGCTCAGTTCGGCATTCTCGTAATCATCGGCACTTACCAGTCCTTTATCATATAGGCTCTTGTAACGCTGGTAGTTCTTCTTCTCGTATGCCAGTGTGCTTTCAGCGCTCGACAGATTTGCTTTTGCCGTGTTGAGCTCGCTTATGAGGTTTGTCTTGTCGAGTTCAGCTATCACCTGTCCTTTCTTCACCACGCTATTGTAGTCTACATACAGCTTGCTGACAATGCCAGACACCTGTGTGCCGACGGTCACTGACGTAACCGGTTCTATAGTGCCGGTTGCCGTAATGCTGTTTTGTATGTTTGCTTCCTTGACAATATCAGTCTCGAATGTTATCTGATGTTCTTTTTTTATGTTTGAAAGTAGCCACACTATAACAGCAATGACAACGACTGCCGCTATTCCAAACCATACTTTACTTATTTTTTTCATGCAAATATATTTTTTAGAGGTTCATATTTAAGCCTTTGTAGAAGTTGAGCATCTGTATGTCGAGTATCGACATGTATTTGCTTTGCAGTCTGTTCTGCTGCGCTATGAGTAGATTGGTCTTGCCGGTCATCAGTTCCACTATGTTTTTCAGTCCCAGTCTGAATTGTTCGCTTAGCAGGTCATAGCTGGCTTGTTCGCTTTCCACGCTTACACAGGCGGCCTTGAACTTCTGCTGGTTGGTGTTTGCGTCAAGCCAGTAGCCTTCAATAGTGCTATACAGCTGTTTCTGTGTTTCCTGCAAGCCGAGCACATTCTCTTCGTATTGTATTCGGGCTTTGTTGATGGCCGTTTTTGTTTTACGGTTGTCAAAGATGGGAACGCTGATACTTGCTCCCACGGAGGCATCGAAGTTTGTCTTGAACTGCTGTCCCCATCCCTTTGAATTCATGGAGGTTGTACTTGTTCCAACACCTCCTGTTATGCTTAGTGTCGGCAGGTGTCCGGCTTTGGCAATGTCAATACTTAGCTCACTGCCGTCTATGGCAAGTCTGCCGTTTTCTATCTCGGGACGTGTGCCGAGCGCGGTCTCGTATACGGATTGCAATGAGGGTATTTCGGCCAGAGCCTGGGCGTCGGATGAGGTGGGGGAGGCGATATCAAACTCACAATCATCGGTAATTTCAAGGAGTTGCTTCAGTTGAAGCTTGTAATTTGCAAGATTGCTTTGTGCCTCAACAATATTATATTTGTCTTGTGCCGTCTGTGCTGTTAGTTGTGCCAGATCTGCTTTCGACATCTGTCCGGCTTCAACCATTTCCTTGCCGCGCGCTTCGTTTTTCACGCTTGTGTTGTAGCTCATTTCGTTTACACTTACTGCCTCTTTTTGATAGAGAATCTGCACGTAGAGCTGTGCTATCTGCTCTTGAATGCTGTTTGCCGTCACAGCGGAGTCCAGTTCAGCCTGTTGTGCAGTTATCTTGTTCAGTCTTACGGTCTTTGTGTTTTGTCCGCCGTTCCATACCGTCCAACTCGCATTTATACCGTAACTGCCGTTATAGTACGATTTGTTCACGCTTGTAGCCACGGTACCGTTTGACACAGTAGAGACTCCGTCGTTTACCCACGGACGATAACCCACCGAGTGATTCGTCGATGCACTAAGCGATGGTAACAGTTCTGCGGTCGATTGCTTCAGGTCTTCAATCGATGATTGTCTTGCGAGGACAGTCTTTTTCAGAGAGATGTTGTTTGCTATTGCATAGTCTATACACTCCTTCAGTGTCCACTGTCTTGAAGTTTGTGCGTGTATAGTGCAGACTGTCAATAACAAAGTGATAAGCATTGAAT
Organism: uncultured Prevotella sp.; assembly: GCA_947072805.1. Classification (GTDB taxonomy): domain Bacteria; phylum Bacteroidota; class Bacteroidia; order Bacteroidales; family Bacteroidaceae; genus Prevotella. The sequence goes on along the minus strand of CAMTJK010000078.1, from coordinate 1,213 downwards.
TTTTCTTCATATTCTAACAGTTGCTATTGTAGGCTGCAAAAATAGGGAGAATAATCTGCGGCAGGAAAAATAATATATAATTATGGTAAGTTTGTAGAAAAAAAGCTCCGAATCTTCGATTAGATTCGGAGCTGTTAATATTTCTTTATAGTTGTTGCAGTCTTGCTATGTACTTTCCTATGATGTCGAACTCAATGTTTACCACCGAGCCAACTTTTATATCGCAGAAGTTGGTATGTTCGAGGGTATACGGAATTATAGCCACCTGGAAGCTGTCGGCAGTGGGATTGCACACGGTAAGCGACACACCATTAACAGTTACGCTGCCTTTGTCTACTGTAAAATATCCGTTGCGTGCCATCATCGGGTCATGTTTGTATTCAAACGTAAAGTATTTGCTGCCGTCAGCATCTGTAACGGCGGTACAGCGCGCTGTCTCGTCCACATGTCCCTGCACGATATGACCGTCAAGTCTTCCGTTCATCATCATTGAGCGTTCTACATTCACCTTGTCACCAATATTCAGCAAACCAAGATTGCTTCTGTCGAGAGTCTCTTTCATTGCCGTAACGGTATATATGCCGTTATCAATGTTAATCACGGTCAGACATACACCGTTGTGGGCTACACTCTGGTCTATTTTAAGTTCATTGGTGAATGAGCATTTCAGCGAGAAGTCAATGTTCTCGCGATCTTTCTTTATAGCCACCACGGTGGCAAATTCTTCTATAATTCCGGAAAACATATTATTGAAAACTGTTTGGGTGAGAAAAAAATAAAAGGTCGTACCGATGATGTGATGAAAACTCCTTTATTATAAGGTTTGAGTGTTCTCTGCTTTTGTAATCCACCGGCACAATGGTGCTCCCTTGTGGGGATGTGGCCCGCCATTGGCAAGAGAAGTGTACTCGGTTTTCAATATTATTTGATGAGTATCCCAATCTAATCGATACGACCATATTTCTTTTAAATGCAGATACATGGCGTACGGCATTTCTTTGTGTCTTGTGCCGCATTTCTTCCTGTTCTCACGTCTCTGCAATTGCAAAGGTAACACGATTATTTTAATAATCCAAGTAATTGAGAAAGGAATTTGATAGATGTGAGTTTGATGCCGTCAGCTTTCACGAAATGATATGAAACAACACGTATAACATATATTTACTTTTATGAAAAATGTTTACTTTAACGTGTGTTAATCGGCACCCAAACC
>CAMTJK010000077.1 GCA_947072805.1 uncultured Prevotella sp. | reverse complement strand
GTTTAAGGCAAGCACCTGCGCCACACGTCAGCATGTCTCCCTGCGCAGCGGATAGGTGCCACGGAAATGCTCGAAGAGATCGGGCTCTGCCTTGAAACGCCGCGTGTCGTCGAGCGGATTGTACAGTTCGAGCGGGTCGCCTGTGTATACAAATCCCTCGGGAAGCGGCGGTGGAACTACGGGCGGTGGCGTCTCTATGCCGAAATAACGGCACAGGGCGGCAATAGACATGTTGTCGGCACGTACCTTGCCCTCGGCGGAATAGCCGGCTATGTGGGGCGTGCCGATGAAAACCTTGTTGAGTAATCGCCGGTCAATGCGGGGCTCGTTCTCCCACGTGTCTATGACAGCCTGCTTCACCTTGCGGTCTTCAAGCGCCTGCAGTAGCGCGTAATTGTCTACCACGGCTCCCCGACTTGTATTGATGATGAAAGGCTTGCGACCAAGGTGGTGGAAGAAGTCGGTGCCGGCAAGGTGGTAAGTGGAATAAGGTCCCTCGTAGGTGAGAGGCACATGGAAGGTTATGATGTCTGCTTCGCGCTGTATTCTCTTCAGCTCCACATAGTCGGGCGCACCGACGGGCGGGTCGCATATAAGCACCCTCATGCCGAGCTCGAGAGCAACGTCGCGCACCCTGCTTCCCACATGACCGCATCCCACTATGCCCAGCGTGAGCTTGGGAAGCCGCAGGCGGAACTCGCGGGCTATGAGCAGAAGCGACGAGCGCACATACTGTGCGACCGAAGAGGCGTTGCATCCCGGACAGTTTGTCCACGTTATGCCAGCACGGTCAAGGTAGTGCGTATCGAAGTGATCGTAGCCGATGGTGGCAGTGGCAATGAATCGCACACGGCTGCCGGACAGCAACCGTTCGTCGCAACGTGTACGTGTGCGCACGATGAGAGCATCGGCATCACGAACATCGTCGGATGTGATGTCAGCACCGTCGATATAGACGGCATCATCGGTAATGGAAGCAATGGCTTCACGGATGAATGGTATCTTATCGTCAATTACTATTTTCATAACAAAAGCAAAAGTACATAAAAATCCGAATAAAACGACATACGGGAACGAAAATATAGGCTTTTCGTTGGAGATTTGAAAAAGTTTGGTTAGCTTTGCAATTAGAAATTATTCATTAACTGTTAAAAATGTCATTCACAACTCATTGCAACAACATTTTCAGACAGGCGATAAGAGACTATCACCTGACGGACAACATTGACACGCCTATCAACAACCCATACGACCGCGACTCGATAGACTATCACCTGTACATGAAATGCTGGATAGACACAGTGCAGTGGCATTTCGAGGATATTATACGCGACCCTCACATAGACCCGACGGAAGCCCTGTCGCTGAAACGCCGGATAGACAGAAGCAATCAGGACCGCACAGACATAGTGGAAGAGATAGACTCGTGGTTCAGACAGCAATACGGTGAGGTGAAACCGCAGCCAGATGCCCGGCTGAACACCGAAAGCCCCGCATGGGCTATTGACCGACTGTCAATACTGGCTCTGAAGATTTATCACATGAGCGAGGAGGCTGAAAGAGGCGATGCAAGCCCCGAACACAGAGCCAACTGCAGCGCAAAGCTCAACGTGCTGCTTGAGCAACAGAAGGACCTCTCGCTCGCCATCGACCAGCTGCTCGAAGACATAGAAGCCGGAAAGATATATATGAAGGTGTACAGGCAAATGAAAATGTACAACGACCCTGCCACCAATCCTGTACTCTACAAGAAATAAAAGCATGCCACCACGGCGCCGCAACACCACCGCGCAACGGCAGGGGACGCAGGCAGAACAAATCTCATGAAGAAGGAACATATACTCATCATCAGATTTTCAGCCATAGGCGATGTGGCTATGGCCGTACCCGTGGTTTACTCGCTCGCAATGACATATCCCGACGTGCGGATAACTGTGCTGAGCAAGGCTTTTGCCAGACCGCTCTTTGAAGACCTTGCACCTAACGTGAACTTCATGGAAGCGGACATAAAACACGAATATCACGGGGTGAGAGGGCTCAACACCCTCTACAGGCGGCTGACAGCTAAAAACTTCACCGCCATAGCCGACTTCCACAACGTGCTGCGCTCAGACTATCTGCGCCTGCGATTCCGCTTCGGACGCTACCGGGTGGAACATATCAACAAGCACAGAAAGGGACGAAAGCAACTTACCACTCTGAACAACAAAAGGCTCGTACAGCTGCCTACATCGTTCCAGAACTATGCCGACGTGCTGGCAAAGCTGGGATACCCGATAGAGATAAAATTCACATCGCTCTTTCACGGCGAGGGCGGCAACCTCAACCTGCTGCCGGCTGCAGTAGGGCCGAAAAACATAGGCGAACAGTGGATAGGATTCGCACCATTCGCAGCTCACGAAAGCAAGATGTATCCGCTCGCAGAGATGAAACGGGTAATAGACATCACGCTACAGAATTATCCTAAAGCAAGGCTCTTCTTCTTCGGACGCGGAAAACAGGAGGAGGAAACGTTCGGCAAATGGTGCAGCGAGTCGGAACGATGCCTCTATGTGGGCAAACACCTGGAAAGCCTGCACCAAGAACTCATACTGATGAGCCACCTTGACGTGATGGTATCGATGGACAGCGCAAACATGCACCTCGCATCGCTCTGCAACACACCTGTGGTGAGCGTATGGGGAGCAACACATCCGTATGCGGGATTCCTCGGATGGGGACAGTCAAAAGAACTGGTGGTGCAGACCGAACTGCCCTGTCGGCCATGCAGCATCTACGGAAACAAGCCCTGCGCAAGAGGCGACTTTGCCTGCATGAGGAGCATATCGCCGGAGCAAGTGGCTGAAAAAATTGATTTCGTGCTTAGAAAACGATAACAAGAACTTATTTTAACCTAAAAAAACCAGTGAAAATTATGAAAAAGTACATTTGCGACGTTTGCGGATACATCTATGATCCGGAAATAGGCGACCCGGAGAACGGCATCGCCCCTGGAACAGCATTCGAGGACCTGCCCGAAGATTGGGTATGCCCGCTGTGCGGAGTAGGAAAGGAAGACTTCTCTGAAACGGAATAAGCCCCAAAGGGATGACCGGACAGGCATGACCTTAGCCTGAAGTAAACTGCATCGTGGCGCAACATGACGCCCAAAGAAACGAAAAAGAGCCGCTGTGCGGCTCTTTTTTTTGTCTGCGATATAAGTAACCGACCGAAGGCGGAAAGGCTGTCAGCCCTTACGCAAAGCGTCGTTAAAGGCATAAATGATGATACCGGCAGTAACAGAAACGTTCATGGAGTGCTTCGTGCCGTACTGCGGAATCTCTATGCAGCCATCACATCGGTCGATAACCTCCTGATGTACGCCCTTCACCTCGTTGCCAAGCACTACAGCATAGCGCCGCGAGGCATCGAAGGTAAAGTCGGAAAGCATGGTGCTGCCCTCCGCCTGCTCTACGGCATACACCTCGTAGCCGCGACGGTGCAGCTCATCGACAGCGGCGACAGCATCGGCATGGTAACTCCACTCCACACTGTCCTCGGCACCGAGGGCGGTCTTGTGTATCTCGGTGGCGGGCGGAGTGGCACTGATGCCGCAAAGGCACACAGACTCTATGCGGAAAGCGTCGCCCGTGCGGAACACACTGCCCACATTGTACATGGAACGCACATCGTCGAGCACCACCACGAGGGGGAGCTTCTCGGAACGCCTGAACTCATCGACGGTCAGGCGGTTCATCTCTATCGTTTTTAACTTTCTCATAATCACTGTAAAGGATAAAAGGTTGCCGGCAGAATGACAACTGCCTATGGAAAGAGAGGCAGAGCGGCATAAGAGGGACGCGCTAACAAAGGAAATACTCCTTGAGATCGCGTGCATAGGAGGCGAGTGCCTCGGTATCGCTGCTGCCGTAGCACTGCCACACGTTGCGGCAGGCATCCTGCAGGGCCTGATCGGTGCAGCAGGGCGGCAGGGACGCAGGCAAAGAGGTGCGGCGCAGATAGGCATCGCACGTCTGTAGCACCGCCATAATACCCGCAATGTGCTCGGGCTGCACCTTCATGAGGCGCGAAAGCTCCACCACTTCGGGCGTCTCGGCAACCATCGTAGCAGGGGTGAGACGGAAATAAAGGTCAAGGATGAGGATAAGCATGACGGGCATGAAAGGACTGCCCTCGGAAATGGGCGCAAACATACGTTCGAAAGTCTCGTTTACGCTTACGCCTTCGTAGAAATGACCGGAGGTATTGAAGCCGCTCATGCTGCGCAACAGCCGTACGGCACGCTTCAGACGGTACGGACTGCTGCCATAACGCTGCCACAGGCGGGCAATGCGCGGCGTGTCGAGATTGGCAAGCTGGCACATCCTGGCAAAGAGATCGGCAGGATGTATGTGAAGTTCCACACTCAATTTCACCATATCACGGCTATACATGGGTTTCACCCCCACAGGCTTGAGCAGGTAAAGCTGCATAAGCAGAAGCCAATAGTCATCCGACCAGTTCGATTGTCTCACCATAACCGTATTGTAATAGTTTATTTTTGCAAATATACGATTTATTCTTTAAATTTGCAAAACAATGTATTTCGTCAAAACAGGCAGAAATCATATAAACAACCATATCGACATGAAAAGAATAATAATGATCTCCGCACTCGCCCTGGGCGCATTCTGTGCGGCAAATGCACAGTTGGCAGCCGACGAACTGAAGCAGAACAAACACCTGTCGGCAAGCAACTACCTCGCCTACCCCGCCCCCACAGCGGCTCTTACGGCTGCTCCGGAGGGCAAGAAGCCATTCTACATAAGTCACTACGGCAGACACGGCTCTCGCTTTCTGATAGGCAAGCAGGAGTACGACGAGCCATTCAACATACTGATGAAGGCGGACAGCCTGGGAAAACTGACACCCAAAGGTCGCGACGTGCTGAAAACGGTGATACTGATGCGCAACGAGGCAGACAAAAGACTGGGCGAACTAACTCCGCTCGGAGCACTGCAGCACCGCGAAATAGCACGGAGAATGTACGAACGCTTCCCTGAAGTGTTTGACGGAAAAACGAACATAGACGCCAAAAGTACCATAGTGATACGCTGCATACTGTCGATGGCAAACGAGATGGCAGAGCTAAGGGCACTCAATCCGCAGCTGAACATATCGCAGGATGCAAGCGAACACGACATGTGGTACATGAACTTCGACGACCGCAAACTGGTAAAGCAAAGATGGCAAAAGCCGGTCAAGGAGGCATATGAGGCTTACGTAAAGCGACACCTGAACTACGACGGACTGATGAAACGACTGTTCAACGACGATGAATACGTGAAAAGCAACGTGGACGCAAGGAAACTGAACGAACGGCTCTTCATGCTCGCCTCGACAATACAGAACTGCGAATCGAGAGACAGCCTATCGCTATACGACATATTCACACAAGAGGAACTGTACAACAACTGGAGCCGCGACAACGTGAGATGGTATCTGTCGTACGGTGCCTGCCCGCTGAACGGCGCCTCACAGCCATTTACACAACGTAACCTGCTGCGACGCATCATCACCGAGGCTGACAGCTGCATGGCACTGCCCCATCCGGGAGCCACACTGCGCTTCGGACATGAGACAATGGTGCTGCCGCTGACCTGCCTGCTCGGTCTGAACGGCTACGACATGCAGGTGAGCGACATGGAGGAACTTGAGAAAAAAGGCTGGATAAACTACCGTATATTCCCTATGGGAGCCAATATACAGTTTATCTTCTACCGCAGCTCGCCGGCAGACAAGGATGTACTGGTGAAGGTTCTGCTCAACGAGAACGAGGCGACACTGCCCATTCCCACCGAAAACGCACCATATTATAAATGGAATGAGGTAAGAAAATATTATCTGGACAAGCTCGATTCGTGGCTCAAAAGGGCAGAATAAGAATAGAATACAGCAGAAAACAATACCAAACATGTCAATAGCCTCATCAGCTTATGTCGGTATGATGAAGAGCTTGGGATAAAATTCGACATACCGAAAAAGAAGTGCCGCAAACGAATGACGTCTGCGGCACTTCTTTATTATATTCCGAACTATCAGTCGGCAAGTTTTGCCTTGATGAACTCGCGGTTCAGACGGGCGATATTTGCTATCGACTCGTTCTTCGGGCACTCGGCTTCACATGCACGTGTGTTGGTACAGTTACCGAAACCGAGCTCTTCCATCTTCATAACCATCGCCTTTGCACGTCTTGCAGCCTCCGGACGACCCTGGGGCAGCAGAGCGAGCTGCGACACCTTAGAGCTTACAAAAAGCATTGCAGAGCCGTTCTTGCAAGCAGCAACACAGCATCCGCAGCCAATACATGTGGCAGCATCCATAGCCTCGTCGGCATCCTCCTTGGGTATGAGTATCGCGTTGGCATCCTGAGCCTGACCGGTACGCACTGTGGTGTATCCTCCGGCCTGTATGATCTTGTCGAATGCCGAGCGGTCTACCATACAGTCCTTGATAACGGGGAATGCAGCCGAACGCCAGGGCTCAACGGTGATCACATCGCCATCGTTGAAGCGGCGCATATACAGCTGACATGTGGTGGCTCCCGTTGCAGGTCCGTGGGGATGACCGTTGATATAGAGTGAGCACATACCGCATATTCCCTCGCGGCAATCGTGGTCGAACACGAATGGTTCGCTACCTTCACTGATAAGCTCTTCGTTGAGAATGTCAAGCATCTCGAGGAACGATGTGTCGTCGGGAATGTTCTTCATCTCACGTGTATCGAAGTGTCCTTCGTCTTTCGGACCGTTCTGCTTCCAGTATTTCAATGTGAATGAAATGTTCTTTGCCATAATATTCTAAAGCCTCCGCTATTCCGTTTCCACCGGCTGTTGCCTTTCTTACTTCAGCTTCCGCCCGGCAGAGCGGCGTTGCGTGAGGTCTTTTCCTTATGATTTATAAAATGTTTGCTTTTAGTTCTTGTAGTTACGTGTCTGAACCTTTATCGCCTCATACTCGAGCGGCTCCTTGATGAGCTCCGGAGCCTTCTCGTCAGAGCCCTGGTACTCCCAGCAACCTACGTAGAAGAAGTTTTCGTCATCACGCTTAGCCTCACCCTCCTCGGTCTGATGCTCTTCGCGGAAGTGTCCGCCGCAGCTTTCCTCGCGGTGCAGGGCGTCGTAGGCGATAAGCTCGCCCATCGTGATGAAGTCGCGCAAGTGGATGGCTTTGTCGAGTTCTACATTGAGTCCCTCCTTGGTTCCGGGTATAAAGAGGTTGCTCTCGAACTCCTTCCGCAGGCTCTTGAGCAGCTTCAAACCTTCCTCAAGACCTGCTTTCGTGCGACCCATACCGACATGCTCCCACATGATGTGGCCGAGCTCTTTGTGGATGGAATCAACCGAGCGTTTGCCTTTGATGTTCATGAGCTTTTCGATGGCTGCATTTACGTTCTTCTCTGCCTCTGCAAACTCCGGCAGATCGGTAGACAGGCGCGGCCATATCTCCTGATCGGCAAGATAGTTCTGTATTGTATAAGGCAGCACGAAATATCCGTCAGCAAGTCCCTGCATAAGGGCAGAAGCTCCCAGACGGTTTGCACCGTGGTCGGAGAAGTTGCACTCGCCGATGGCAAAGAGTCCCGGTATTGTTGTCATGAGCTCGTAGTCTACCCAGATACCGCCCATGGTGTAGTGGATAGCCGGGAATATCATCATCGGGTTGTAATACTTCACACCGTTGATTTCGTTAGCCAGCTCACCGGGATTCACATCAGTGATTTCCTCATACATGTCGAAGAGGTTTCCGTAACGCTGCAGTATCTGGTCGATACCGAGACGCTCTATACTTTCGGAGAAGTCAAGGAAGACAGCCAGACCAGTGTTATTCACGCCGTAGCCCTTGTCGCAACGCTCCTTTGCAGCGCGGCTTGCCACGTCACGAGGAACGAGGTTTCCGAATGCCGGATAGCGGCGCTCCAGATAATAATCACGGTCTTCTTCGGGAATGTCAGAGCCTTTTATCTCGCCAGCCTGCAGTTTCTTTGCATCCTCAAGCTTCTTCGGCACCCAGATGCGGCCGTCGTTACGCAGCGATTCTGACATAAGCGTCAGTTTGGACTGCTTGTCGCCGTGAACAGGAATACATGTAGGATGAATCTGAACGTAGGAAGGATTGGCAAAATATGCTCCTTTGCGATAACAAGCCATGGCAGCGGAGCAGTTGCATCCCATGGCATTGGTAGAGAGGAAGTATGTGTTTCCGTAACCGCCGGTAGCAATAACCACCGCATTTGCGCTGAAACGCTCGAGCTTTCCGGTTACAAGATTTTTTGCAATGATACCGCGGGCACGTCCGTCCACGATTACGAGGTCTTCCATTTCGTAGCGGGCGTAAAGCTTTACCTTGCCTGCTTTAATCTGGCAGCTCAACGAGCTGTATGCTCCGAGCAGGAGTTGCTGTCCTGTCTGACCTTTTGCATAGAATGTACGTGATACCTGTGCGCCACCGAACGAGCGGTTGGCAAGCATTCCGCCGTATTCTCTTGCGAAAGGCACGCCTTGAGCGACACACTGGTCGATAATGTCGTTAGATACCTCTGCCAGACGATACACGTTGGCTTCGCGTGCACGATAGTCGCCTCCCTTTACTGTGTCGTAGAACAGGCGGTATACGGAGTCACCGTCGTTCTGGTAGTTCTTTGCAGCGTTAATACCACCCTGAGCGGCAATGGAGTGTGCTCTGCGAGGTGAATCCTGTATGCAGAAATTGAGCACATTGAATCCCATTTCGCCCAAAGAAGCAGCTGCTGATGCGCCTGCAAGACCCGTACCCACCACGATAACGTCGAGCTTGAGCTTGTTCTTCGGGTTTACGAGGCGCTGATGAGCTTTATAGTTGGTCCATTTTTCGGCAACCGGACCTTCCGGAATCCTTGAATTTAATGTCTTAGCCATAATTTCTTTCTTCTTAAATTGAATTTATCAATGTGAACTTCATATTATCCTGCGCAGCAACCGAGGCACGGCTGGAAAGCGAAGAACAATACAACAACGAGGAAACCGAGCATCAGCAGCGTAGCGTATGCGATGCCTATCACCTTCCAGCGGCAGAACCATACCTTGCCACTCCATCCCAATGTCTGCAGAGCGCTCCAGAATCCGTGTGTGAGGTGGAACCAGATGGCAGCCAGCCACACGATGTAGAGCACAACGTAAACGGGACAAGAGAATGTCTGCTGGATGTAACCGTAGCCGTCAGCGGGGTCTCCGAGCGGATCAGCTATATGGAACAGTTCCGCAAACATCATGTTGTACCAGAAGTTAAACAGGTGCAGAAGCAAACCGAGCAACACAATGATGCCCAGCACGAGCATGTTCTGTGAAGCCCACTCCACTTTTGCCGGACGCGCCGTTACCTCATAGCGCGAAGTACCGCGCGCATTACGGTTCTGTGCCGTAAGCAAGAAGGCATACACGATGTGAATCACTGCAAGCGCAGCAAGACCAAGTGTAGCTACCACGGCGTACCAGTTCGCACCGAGAAACTCACAAATCATGTTGTAAGCATCGCCGGAGAAAAGCGCAACCACGTTCATCGACATGTGGAATGTCAGGAACAGAATGAGCGCAATACCGGTGACCGACATTACAACCTTTCGACCAATAGATGAATTAATTAACCACATAAATGATTGAAAATTAAAATATTTAACTGTTAAACATATAATTTCGACAGTTGAAAAAAGGGGGCAGAACCCTCAACGAATGAGCGTCACTACTTGATAATAGGTATTCTCCATATATGATTTAGGCGCAAATTTACTATAAATTAATGATAAACCAAAGCTTTTTAAAGTAAAAATGGGCTTTTATGGCATCATCCCGACGCCATCGCCGCTATCATTCCAGCCCCTCATTACGGCTCTGGCAGCATAGCGATATATGCGATATCGTATGATTTTGCAATCGGAAATGGACGTGAATACAAAACTTTTTGTACTTTTGCAGCGGATATATGCTTATTGAACATACATGAAACTCAATTATGACGTCATCGTCGTCGGTGGCGGGCACGCCGGATGCGAGGCTGCAACGGCTGCCGCCAACATGGGCGTGCGTACCTGTCTCGTGACGATGGACATGAACAAGATTGCACAAATGAGCTGCAATCCAGCCGTAGGCGGCATTGCCAAGGGACAGATTGTAAGAGAGATTGATGCCCTCGGCGGTCAGATGGGGCGCGTGACCGATGCCACCGCCATACAATTCCGCATGCTCAACCGCTCTAAAGGTCCGGCAGTGTGGAGCCCAAGAGCACAATGCGACAGAGAGAAGTTCATACGCAGATGGCGGCACGAACTTGACAACACCGACAATCTTGACATCTGGCAAGACCAGGCAGAGGAACTTCTGGTGGAAAACGGTACAGTGACGGGCATAAGAACCATCTGGGGCGCGGAGCTGAAAGCACGCTGCGTGGTGATAACGGCAGGCACCTTCCTCAACGGACTCATGCACATCGGGCGCAAGATGGTGCCGGGCGGAAGAATTGCCGAGCCTGCAGTGAGCCATTTCACCGAAAGCATAACACGCCACGGCATAACCTCGGCAAGGATGAAGACAGGAACGCCCGTCAGAATAGACCGCCGCTCCGTTCATTTCGATGAAATGGAGATACAAGAGGGCGAAAATGACTTTCACCAGTTCAGTTTCATGAGCGAACATCGTGTTTTGCAGCAGCTGCCCTGTTGGACCTGCTACACAAACAAGGAAGTTCACGACACACTTAGAAGCGGTCTCGGCGACTCGCCGCTGTACAACGGACAGATACAGAGCATCGGACCGCGCTACTGTCCCTCCATAGAGACAAAACTTGTCACCTTCCCTGACAAAGACCAACACCCTCTTTTTCTCGAACCTGAAGGCGAAACCACCAACGAAATGTACCTGAACGGCTTCTCGTCCTCGCTCCCCATGAACATACAGATAGAGGCGTTGAAGCACATTCCGGCTTTCCGCGACATCAAAGTCTACCGACCGGGCTACGCTATAGAGTATGACTTCTTTGACCCAACCCAGCTGAAGCACTCGCTCGAATCGAAAGTGATAAGCGGACTCTTCTTCGCCGGACAGGTGAACGGCACTACGGGATATGAGGAAGCCGCAGGCCAGGGCGTGGTAGCAGGCATCAACGCCGCCCTGCTGTGCGGAGGGAGCGAACCTTTCGTCATGCACCGCGACGAGAGCTACATAGGCGTGCTCATAGACGACCTTGTAACAAAAGGAGTAGACGAACCCTACAGAATGTTCACGTCGAGAGCCGAATACAGAATACTGCTACGACAGGACGATGCCGACGCACGGCTGACCGAGAAAGCCTACAACATAGGACTTGCAAAGCGAGAGCGTCTTGACCACTGGCTTGAGAAGAAAAGAGCTATCGAAGAAATCGAGGAATTTTGCATGAAAACGCACATCAAGGCACAGGAAATAAACCCTGCTTTAGAGGCGTTGGGCACCACTCCACTCCGCGAGGGATGCAAACTGATAGATCTGGTAAGCCGCCCACAACTCGACATGAACAAGCTGGCAGAGATTGTACCCGAACTGCGTGCCGCAATGAATTCGCCGAAAAACCGCAAGGAAGAGATATGCGAGGCGGCAGAAATAAAGATAAAATACAAAGGATATATAGAACGCGAGCGTATGGTAGCCGAGAAGATGCACCGCCTGGAAAACATACGCATAAAAGGACGGTTCAACTACTCCGAAATGCAGCAGCTCTCCACCGAAGCAAGACAAAAGCTGGAAAGAATAAACCCCGAAACCCTTGCACAAGCAAGCCGCATTCCGGGCATATCACCAAGCGATATAAACGTGATGCTGATACTGATGGGCAGATAACAAAAACCAAAAACAGTTTCACGTGAAACAAAGTAACAGTAAACAAAACATACAATAATCCAATTTATGAACAACAAAACACTGATTGAGAATCTTAGATGTATTCCCGACTTTCCGAAGAAAGGTATAAACTTTCGCGATGTGACCACACTATTCAAGAATCCCGAGTGTCTGCACATCATGACCGATGAATTGTATGAACTTTACAAGGATAAAGGCATTACAAAAATAGTGGGAATAGAAAGCCGCGGCTTTGTATTGGCGTCCGGTTTGGCTTTAAAGCTGAACGCCGGAGTAGTACTCTGCCGCAAACCGGGCAAGCTGCCGGGCGAAACGGTGCAGGAGAGTTACACAAAGGAGTATGGCAGCGACACGATAGAGATTCACAAAGACGCCATTACACCGGATGACGTAGTGCTTCTGCACGATGATCTGCTTGCTACCGGCGGAACGATGAAAGCGGCTTACAACCTGGTAAAGAAGTTTAACCCCAAAGCAATACTCGTAAACTTCATTATAGAGATAAACGACGAGGGATTGAACGGTCGTGAGGCTTTCGACAAAGACACGGAAATCACCACCTTAATCAAGGTGTAGCGCAATC
>CAMTJK010000076.1 GCA_947072805.1 uncultured Prevotella sp. | reverse complement strand
CGAATAAGTATGAAAACCAAAAAAGAGAACTATAATTTGGGCATTATGGCAAAATGCACTAACTTTGTCTGCGTGCATCCCCACCCTTCCGGTACGCCCGACAGCCCCGCCACAGTGCAAGGAGAACGGCAGGATAAAAGGAAAAGCACATCACTAAAAAAATAAAGCTGAAAAGAAGAGATGAGAATAGTTATCCAGAGGGTGCAGAACGCCTCTGTCACCATCAGCGGCAAAGTGAAATCAGCCATCGGACAGGGCTTTCTGATATTGCTCGGAATATGCGAAGACGATACGCACGAAGACGTAGACTGGCTCGTAAAAAAGGTAAGCGGACTGCGTGTGTTCGATGACGAAAACGGAGTGATGAATCTCTCACTCGGCGACGTGGACGGCGAGGCTCTCGTGGTAAGCCAGTTTACACTCATGGCATCGTACAAGAAGGGCAACCGACCATCGTGGATACGCGCCGCACGCCACGAAACAGCAATACCACTTTATGAGGAATTCTGCAACAAACTGTCTGCCGCCATCGGCAAGAACGTAGGCACAGGCGAGTTTGGAGCCGACATGAAGGTGGCACTGCTCAACGACGGACCGGTGACCATCTGCATGGACACCAAGAACAAGGAATGAGAGGCTGAAACACAGGCAAAAAAAAACAGAAAAACATGGACAGCGAAATAACCATAAGAGAGGCGCAACAGCTTGTAGACCGCTGGATTAAGGACTACGGCGTGCGCTACTTCTCCGAGCTCACCAACATGGCAGTACTCACTGAAGAGGTGGGCGAGATGGCACGCATAATGGCTCGCAAGTACGGAGACCAGAGTTTCAAGGAGGGCGAAAAGTGCAACCTCGGCGACGAGATGGCAGACGTGCTGTGGGTGTTGCTGTGCATAGCCAACCAGACAGGAGTAGACCTTACCGAAGAACTGAAGCGTAACATACAGAAAAAGACCTCGCGCGACAGTAACAGACATAAGGCAAACCCAAAACTGAAAGGCGCAAGCAACGACCCGAAACAGGATGGAAAAGACAACAATTAATCATAAAACCATAAGCAATATGAGCGAACATCACGATGAACACTGCTGCGGGCATCAGCATAACCATGCCCCACACAAGAGCAAATACGAAGAGGCTCTGAGCAAATATGAGCTCAACATAAGCGACGATGCAGTGCGCGAGGCTGTGAAGAAAATCATAGCCGAAAAAGTTCACGAGAACGACACACCCGAGGTGAAGAAGTTCATGATGGGAAGCATCGAACTCACCACGCTCAAGACCACCGATTCGGAGGAGAGCGTTCTCGCCTTCACAGAGCGCGTGAACAAGTTTGACGAGGCTTATCCTGCCCTGCCCCACGTGGCAACCATCTGTGTATATCCCTGTTTTGCCAACATAGTGAGCAGCTCGCTTGAGGTGGACGGTGTCGAGATAGCGTGCGTTTCGGGCAGTTTCCCATCGTCACAGGCACTTCTCGAGGTAAAGGTGGCAGAAACGGCACTCGCCATAAAGGACGGCGCCACAGAGATAGACATAGTCATGCCCGTGGGCAAGTTTCTTAGCGGCGACTACGAGGGCGTTGCAGACGAGATAAGCGAACTGAAACAGGTGTGCGGCGAAAAGAAGATGAAGGTTATACTTGAGACAGGCTGCCTGAAGACAGCTTCCAACATCAAGAAGGCCTCCATCATAGCCATGTATGCCGGCGCCGACTACATAAAGACGTCTACAGGCAAGCTGGAACCTGCTGCCACACCCGAGGCAGCCTACGTGATGTGCCACGCCATCAAGGAGTATTACGAGGAGACCGGCATACAGATAGGCTTCAAACCCGCCGGCGGCATCAACTCGGTGATGGACGCTCTCATCTATTATACAATAGTAAAAGAGGTGCTGGGCGAAAAGTGGCTCACCAATCAGTGGCTCCGCTTCGGCACAAGCCGTCTCGCCAACATGCTGCTCAGCGAGATTATAGGCGAAGAGACAAAATTCTTCTGACAATGCGACACCTGCCGACGGCAGCGCCACACCGATGAAATGGCAGAAAAATAAGTTTCTAACCCAAATCGGCCATTAGACTGTTATGCGCAAACATACTTTCTTTTTGTCATCTGTCTTTCCGTTTATCAGTTACAATGGAACCCCATTGCTCCCTCAAAACGTAAAGACATCTGTTCAAAAATATAAGCAGTTATCATCATAACGCTAATGGCCGATTTGGGTTTAAAGATTTTATCCCAAACAGGACATCATAATATCTTATGACCTGTTTGGGATAATTATTTGCTTGTTATTTGTTTCTTGTTATCACAAATTCTATGTACGACGTGAGTGCATCCCTTATGGCATCGTCCTTGACATGACGGTCAAGATACTGCATAGCCTCCGCCTTAAAGTCGTTCATGCGCCTTTCGGCATACTCTATTCCGCCGTGTGTCTTAGTAAAGTCCACGAGCAGCGCTATCTCTTCGGGCGTTACCGTGCGGTTTCTTACTTTCAGGGCGAGGCTCTTCACCGCCTCGTCAGCGCTGTCATTGACGGCGAATATGACCGGCAGCGTGAGCTTGCCTTCAGCCATGTCGTTGCCGGTAGGCTTGCCAATCTCTGCAGAGTCGTAATAGTCGAAAATGTCGTCCCTTATCTGGAATATTATGCCGAGATTTCTCCCGAATCGCTTCGCCTCCTCTATGTCAGCGTCGCCCGCGCCCGCCGAAATGGCTCCCATTGCGCAGCAAGCCTCGAAGAGTGCCGCCGTCTTCTGCGTGATTACCTGATAGTAAACATCCTCTGATATCTCGCGGTTCTGCGTCGTGGACAGCTGCAATATCTCTCCTGCAGCCAGGGTGCGCCCCAGCTCAGCAAGATATTCCACAATGTCTATGTTTCTGGTGCGTGCCACCCGGAGCAAAGCCGTAGACAAGAGGTAGTCGCCCACAAGCACCGCAACCTGGTTGTTGTATGTGGCATTGACCGAAGCCTGTCCTCTGCGCTCGCCGCTCTCGTCCACGACGTCGTCATGAACAAGGCTTGCGGTGTGCAGCAGCTCCAGACCAAGAGCCGCATTCTGCGTGACATCAGTCACCCTGCCGTAGTTTTTTGCCATCAGCAGTATGAGCATAGGCCGCATGCGCTTGCCAGCCCGCTGGCGTATGTGAGCAAGTACTTGGGACAACAGTCCGTCGCCGCTTGACAGAGATTCGTCGAAGAGTTCTGCGAAAGCCAACAAGTCGCTTTCTATAGGTTTTCTAATCCGTGATAAATAGTCCATCGGAACAAATTTGTTACAAAAATACTGTTTTTTATCGGGATAATAATGTTTTTTTAGTAATTTTACATTCAAATGGATATATATTTATGGACAAACTATTCCTCATTGACGCCTATGCGCTCATCTACCGCTCCTATTACGCATTCATCAAGAACCCACGCATAAACTCAAAGGGTTTCAACACTTCTGCAATAATGGGATTTGTAAATACGCTGCACGAAATAATCACAAAAGAAAGCCCCACACACATAGCCGTGGCGTTCGATCCGAGCGGTCCCACATTCCGTCACGAAGCCTATCCGGAGTATAAGGCACAACGCGAAGCATGCCCTGAAGACATAAAGGCATCGGTGCCGGTGATAAAGAACATTCTCAAGGCTTACCGTATAGCCATTCTCGAAGTGCCGGGCTACGAGGCCGACGACGTGATAGGCACACTCGCCACCAAGGCTGGGGCGGCAGGAATGACCACCTACATGGTAACGCCCGACAAAGACTACGGTCAGCTGGTAAGACCAAACGTGCTCATGTACCGACCGAGGTACGGCGACGCAGGATATGAGGTGATGGGCGAAAAGGAGGTGGAGGAAAAATACGGCATTTCATCGACAGCGCAGATAATAGACCTGCTCGGACTGATGGGCGACGCCTCCGACAACATACCGGGATGCCCGGGCGTGGGCGAAAAGACCGCGGCAAAACTTATCGACGAGTTCGGCAGCATAGACAACCTGCTCGAAAATACCGACCGGCTGAAAGGCGCCCTGAAAAAGAAAGTGGAGGAAAACCGTAAACAGATAGAGTTCTCCAAATTCCTCGCAACCATAAAAATCGACGTCCCCATAGAATTCGATGCCGACAGCCTGCGCCTCACCGACGCCAACGAGGAGGAACTGCATAAAATTTTCACCGAACTCGAATTCAAGAGCTTCGCAAACCGCATTCTTAAAAAAAGCGAAAATAAGCAAACAAGCACCAATTCACAACTCGATTTATTTTCAAATTTTCCGCCCGAGAGTGCGGAAAGCTCAGAATTTTCGAGTTTTGGAAGCCTTAAAACGACCCCTCACGAATACAAACTTGTTGAAAGCGAGGAAGATATAACAAAATTATATGACTTTTTACGGACAAAACAAATTCTCAGTCTAGACACAGAGACAACTTCTACCGTCGCCATCGACGCCGAACTGGTAGGTCTGAGCTTTGCTGTCGAAGAAAACAAGGCGTTTTATGTGCCTGTCAGCGCCAACCGTGAAGAGGCTCAAAAAATCGTTAATGTTTTTAAACCTCTCTATGAAGACGAGACGATACTGAAAGTGGGACAGAATCTGAAGTACGACCTGGAGGTTTTGCACAACTACGACGTCGAACTGAAAGGCAAGATGTTCGATACCATGATAGCCCACTACCTCATCCAGCCCGAACTGCATCACAACATGGACTACATGGCAGAGATTTATCTCAACTACCGCACCATACACATCGACGAACTCATAGGGCCGAAAAGCAAGAACCAGCGTTCCATGCGAGAACTCGCCCCGGAGGAGATATACGAATATGCTGCCGAGGATGCCGATGTGACGCTGAAGCTGAAGAACAAACTCGAAACGGAACTGAAAAAGTACGGCGCCGAAAAGCTTTTCTACGAAATAGAGATGCCGCTCATGCCGGTGCTCGCGGAGATGGAGATGAACGGAGTAAGAATAGACACCTGTTCGCTGCGCGAAACATCGCTTGCACTGACCGAAAGGATGGAGAAAATAGAGCAACGCATATACGAGCTCGCCGGCGAAACATTCAATATAGCATCGCCGAAACAGGTGGGCGACATCCTCTTCGCGAAGATGAAAATAGTGGAAAAGCCCAAGAAGACAAAGACAGGACAGTATGTTACGAGCGAGGAGGTGCTGCAAACGCTGAAAGGAAAACACGAGATTGTGGCTGACATACTTGAACACAGAGGTCTGAAAAAGCTGCTCGGCACATACATAGACGCTCTTCCCAAACTGATAAACCCGCGAACGGGACACATCCACACATCGTTCAACCAGACGGTGACTGCAACAGGACGCCTGTCGTCGAGCGATCCCAACCTGCAGAACATACCCGTACGCGGCGAAGACGGCAAGGAGATACGCAAGGCTTTCATTCCCGAGGAGGGATGCCTCTTCTTCTCGGCAGACTACAGCCAGATAGAACTTCGCGTGATGGCGCATCTTAGCGGCGACGCCAATATGATAGAGGCTTTCCGCGAAGGACACGACATACACGCAGCCACCGCCGCACGAATATACAAGGAGACAATAGAGGGCGTGAGCCGCGAACAGCGCACAAAAGCGAAGCGCGCCAACTTCGGAATAATCTACGGCATAACCGTTTTCGGACTTGCCGAACGTCTGGACATCAGCCGCGACGAGGCGAAACAGCTTATCGACGGCTACTTCGAGACCTTTCCGCAGGTGCGCGACTTCATGGAGAACTCTAAAGAGACGGCACGCAGCCGCGGATACGTAGAAACCCTGTTCGGCAGAAGGCGCTATCTGCCCGACCTCAACTCGCGCAACGCCACTGTGCGGGGCTTTGCCGAGCGCAACGCCATCAACGCGCCCATACAGGGAACCGCCGCCGACATAATAAAGGTGGCGATGATACGCATATCGCAACGCTTCAAGAGAGAGAACATACGCAGCAAGATGATTCTTCAGGTACACGACGAACTCAACTTCAGCGTCGTTCCCGAAGAAAAAGAAACGGTGGAACGCATAGTACTGGAAGAGATGCAGAACGCTTTCAGCATGGATGTGCCTCTCATTGCCGACAGCGGATGGGGATCCAACTGGCTTGAAGCACATTGAATTACCGAAAATATTATACCAAATAAGCCTTTGGGATAAACCCAAACCGGTCATTATACCGTTACTGTTATGCGCAAACAAACCTTCTTTTTGCCATCATAACGCTAATGACCGATTTGGGTTAAAAAGACACGCCGCAGTGTTTATGATATAAGATGTATTACGCCACCTGCGTAAGGCTTTACAACACCCTTCATTTCGAGCTTGAAGAGCACCGCCGACACCTTGTTTATAGGCATGTTAGCCTTTACCGATATTATGTTTGTCTGCAAATCGTTGCATCCTTTCAGCACCTCCACCACACGCTGTTCGTCACTGTCGAGTTCGGGAAAGAGTTGTCGTTCTATCCCTGCCGCCTTGGCTGTAGACAGGATGGCGTCGTCCTCCCATCCCATAGCCTTCACCACATCGTCGGCACACGTTATAAGTTGCGCCCCATTGTCGCGTATAAGACAGTTGCAGCCCTCCGACCAGTTGGCTCCCACCGGTCCCGGAAAGGCGAAGACGTCGCGGTTGTAGCTCCTTGCTATCGATGTGGTGATAAGTCCCCCACCCTTTTGTGCCGATTCCACGAGTATCGTTGCGTCAGCCACCCCTGCCACAATTCTGTTTCGGCGCACGAAGTTTACCTTGTCGGCGTTTGTTTCCGACATAAATTCCGTGAGCAGACCTCCCTTTGTAAGCATTTCCTTTGCCGTATTGCGGTGTCCTGCCGGATATACGGTGTCAAGGCCATGAGCAAGCACACCTATTGTGTCGAGCCCGCAGTCGAGCGCACACCTGTGTGCGTTTATATCCACGCCGTAAGCCAGTCCGCTCACCACCAGGGCCTCCGGGCACAGTTCTTTCAGTCGTGTCACCAGCTTTCTGATGAGGTCCTGTCCGTAAGCTGTGCAATGGCGCGTGCCAATTACCGACACTATCCGCCTTGCGTTGAGGTTGGCAGAACCCTTGTAATATAGCATCAGCGGCGCATCGACACACTCCTTCAGCCTTTGCGGATAGTCGTTGTCGGCGGCGGCGAGAGCCCTTATGCCGTGCTTTTCCATGAACGCCATCTCCTTTTCCGCCCTTTTCAGCGGCTCGTCCCAGTCTTTCAGCGCCTTTGCGAGCCTCGGCGTACATTCCGGCACGGTGTCAGCTATGTCGTTACGGTGCTCATATACAGCCTCGGCACTGCCGAAAGCCCTGTATATGGCAAGCACGTCACGGAAGTTGAAACCGCCCAGTCTTGTCAGAGCGATGGCATGTAATGTCTCATTGTACGGCATTGTCATATCTGTTTGTTCATTATGTTTTCACGTTAGCGTTGCGGGCACAGGCAGATACAGTGGTTGTGCGGTCGGCTTCCCTACTCTGCTGCGCCAATCAGCGCCCTGTCATATTCCTCGCTCTCGGCAAGGCGTCCGTTCACCAGGCACACTATCTCTATTACTCCCTTGAAACAAAGTCTGTTGTCGGCGGCTCGGTAAATATCCTGATAGAATATGTATCGCAGCCCCTCTTTCCTGATGGCGAGTCTGGAGAAGAATTCGTCGTCGCATCGCAGTGGCACCTTGTATTGCAGGTTCATCCGTGCCACCACGGCGTCTGTTCCCTTTCTGTGCATCTCGGCGAAGCTAAGTCCGCGGTGCTTCAGGAAGAGGTGACGCGTATGTTCCGTGTAGTGAAGATAGTTGGCATTGTTCACAATACCCTCGATGTCGCATTCGTAGTCGCGCACCATCATTTTCGTTTCAAAGATATATTCCATTGTTTTCAGTTGTCTTATTCTTATTCTTCCGTTCCTGCCGTGTTCTTATGTCACTGCCCTGCCTTGCGGAGGAAAGCCGTTTTCATGTATTCATATCCTATGCGACATCTCAGGCAGTCTCTTTTGTCGCAGTATTCGTTTTTCAGCTGCAGCAGTGCCTGACTGTCTCCCGCCGAGCGCACGTTCAGTCCGCATTCGCGCCACATCCTTATGATGTTGTTGTTTTCGGGCTTTAAACTTTCAAGCATCTCGAAAGCTCGGTTGCACAGGCTGTCGTCGGATATGTGTCTGCCGTAAGCGAAGAGCATGGGGATGGCGGTATTTATCACTATAAGGTTGAGCGATGCCGCCGAGAGGTGCTTGTCGTTGCGCGTGCTCTGTACTCCGAAGGCATAATGTGTTTCCCAATAGGGTGTTACATGTGTGTCGAGCAGGCGTTCTATGTCTGCCACGGTGTTACATTCTGCCAGAGCCCTTAGCCCCATCCTGCCGCTGTGGTAGAGGTTGGCGAGCTGCGATATCCTTATGTGGGGGAAGTTCTGCGGTCGCAGTCGAAGGAATCGCCACAGCTTTCTGTCCATCGGCGTGAGCGAGAACTTGTGTGCGAGGAATGTATATTCTGCCGACAGCCGCTTGTAATAGTCGTCGTTCAAGGCATTGTCTCTGTATTTCTGTGGTAAAGCCTCCGTGTCGAGCAGTCCTGCCTGTCCCATGAAGAGTGCCTCCACCTGGAAGATGTCGTCGCGGTGGTGTGCCACGGCATGCAGGGGCACGTTCATAGCCCACTGCTCAAAGGCATCTCCGTTTATTCCGAAGCCGTAGTTGCGTGCCAGTGTCACGAAGCAGGCATCTTCCCACGAGCCACCCTTCAGCTCTGCGCGCCGTCTTATGTCGGCAGTCTTCCGTTCGAGGCGTTCCGTTTGCAGTGCCGCCATCCACGAGCTCACGGTTATGCCGTTCAGTCCGGGCACTATTCTGTAGCATGGCGGGAATCGTTCGGTGGTCATCAGCTCGTGATAGTTGTCTGTCACGTACTTTGGCACGCCGAGTACCATCTGCGGCACCACCCTGCCCTGCGAGTCGGCAACCTCGGCATCGTTGTCTGCCACCACATGTAGCACCACGTTGTCGTACGAGCAGTCCCTGTGGTGTCCGTGCATCACCCATTGCGATGCCTTGTCGTGAATCTCCACGTTGCCCACCCAGAGTGTCCCCGCAATCTTTATCTTGGCATTGAAGAAGTCTGGTCCGGCGTTATGGTTGTGCAGTCCGGGGTCTATTATTTCCACCTCGCGTCCGTCGGTGGTGGTCAGTGCTTCGGTTTTGACGAGCCTGTGTTTCCATACGTAGTGCAGCAGCTGTTCCATGCTTTTGGCTTTTTGGTTTTGTGCCGGCGGGTCTGTGGCTGATGTATTGTCTGTCTTTGACCTGCCTAAATGAACAAAG
Source organism: uncultured Prevotella sp. (assembly GCA_947072805.1). Lineage (GTDB taxonomy): Bacteria > Bacteroidota > Bacteroidia > Bacteroidales > Bacteroidaceae > Prevotella. The sequence continues at coordinate 3,239 of CAMTJK010000076.1, read as the reverse complement.
GTAATGTAACTTGTTTGGTTTTCAAAACTTTTGCTTTGTTTTTTGCTTTTCTGGCGGCTAATTTGGCACAAAACGCGCTGTGTCGGACTGCTTTGTCATTATTATTTTATACTTTTGCAGCGGATTCATTTAATTTTTCATTGTTTATGAACAAATATGTTTTCTTGCTGTCAGTGTTTATCCTTACCGTTCTGACAGCTTCTGCCTCTCCCATCAACAAGACTTCCGCCCTGCGCAAGGCCCGTGCCGTTGCGGCTATGCAGGGTAAAAGCATCTCCCTGAAGGCTGAACCGGTGTACAGGGCTCCGCTGCAATCGTCGGAGGCTGCCAATCCGGGCTATTATGTTTTCGATTTCGATGACAACAAGGGCTTTGTAATCATAGCCGGAAACGATGCCGCAGGCACTGCCGACGGCTTGCTGGGATATGCCGAGCGCGGCTCGTTCAACGAGGCCGACATTCCCGCCAACTTCCGCGCGTGGCTCGACGGATGTGCCGCCGAGGTGGAGGCGCTCGGACAGGGGGGCAAGGCTTATGTGCCGCAGCAGCACGCGGCAATAGAGCCAATGGTTACTTCCACCTGGGACCAGGACGCTCCATACAACAACATGATGCCTGCTTTCCAGCATAACTCAAGCACCTACAATCATTATACGGGCTGCACCATCACCGCCACGGCGCAGGTGATGCGATACAACAAGTGGCCCAAAGAGGCATGCACCACCATTCCGGAATGGTACGGAATAGGCGCACTGCCGCCCGCAACCTTCAACTGGGACGTGATGAAAGACTCTTACAGCAGCTCTGAACAGGGCACCGCCGTCGACGAGATGGCAAGGCTCAACCTGTATCTGGCACAGGCTGCCAAAGCCAATTACATTGAATTTGTAGGCACAGGGGCTTATCTCGATGACATGGCATACGCGCTGAGAAAATATTTCGGCTACAGCAAGTCGCTGAGCTGCCAGTCGCGCCATATATACTCTATCGACGGATGGGACAATCTGATATACTCCGAACTGGCTGCGGGACGCCCCGTAGTATACTCCGGACAGAGCGCGAGCGTAGGACACGCGTTTGTATGCGACGGCTACCGCGACGGTCTCTACCATATCAACTGGGGATGGAGCGGATGGTGCGACGGCTACTTCCTGCTGTCCGTACTCGACCCCGAAGGCTCCGGAATAGGCGGAAGCACCACTTCCGACGGCTACACAAATTATCAAAGTGCCATAATAGGAATACGCCCGCCGGCTGACGGCGACGTGGAAGCAGGAGAGTTGCTACAGTCGCTGAATCTGAAAGTGGAAGCGAGCTACGTGGCTTTCAACTTCATCAACTACAACAACAGGGAGATTTCGTACGACATAGCGCTGGAACTGTGCAGCGAGGCGGGCAGCAGGCAGACGCTGAAGTCGAGGACGGGACTTAAAGTGCCCGGAATGAGCGAACTGTCGGAGTTTGGCGACTACCTGAGCAGCTACAACCTCGCCGCAGGAAAATATTCCGTCTATCCCGTTTGCCGCATTGCGGGCACATCGCAATGGACGCGCTGCTCACATCCTACGCTATATGCCGAGGTGAACGTGGGTGCCGACAAGAGCATAAAGATAACATCGCATCCTATTATAGACATCACGGTCACCGAAACTAAGGTGACGGGCAACCTCACCGCCACAAGCGAACAGATTGTAAACGTGAAGATGAAAAACAACAGCGACGAACTTAACGGAACCATCTACCTGTACGAAACCGCTCCGGGCAGCACCGAAGCAAAATATGTCTCGATGTCGGCTCTCATCGTTGCCGCAGACGAGGAGGGAGAATTTGCTTTGTCATTCACGCCCGAGGTTGCAGGCACACACAAGCTCTTCTTCTACGCTGCCGACGGCTCATCAACCGTCTACCTGGGCAGCACAACGGTAGACATACGCACCGTACCGACCACAGAAAGCTCACTGAAAATGGCTCAAGCGGTGACCTTCGACAAGAACAATCCTGAAGTGTGCAGCTTCTCGGTGACCAACAACGGTACCGATACCTACCTGCGACCGATGGTGGCAAGGACTTACATATATAACGCCGCCACGAGATACTACGAATGGCTTAACGACTTATCCATCTACAAGCCCATAGAACCGGGCGAGACCGTGTCGTTCACATATCTGCTCGAGGGCCTGACACCCGGCACAAGACACGCACTGCAAATACTTTACTACAAGAATTTCAGCGACACCTCTGCCAATGAGGTGCTGCAGCAGGTATACTTCACTCCCACATCGGGCATAGAACAGACTCTGACAGACACCGAAACAGACAACGAACCGTACTTCTCGCTCGACGGACTGCGCACTACGAAGCCCGTAAAGAAGGGCATATACCTGCACAAAGGCAAGAAGGTGGTGATAAGATGACACAATAACACACAAACAATAAAAACAGAACAGACATGGATATTCATCCGTTAGAGAAATTCAAATACTGCCCGAGATGCGGCAGCAAGCATTTTAAAGTAAACAACGAACGGAGCAAGAAGTGTGACAACTGCGGTTTCGTGTTCTACATGAACCCGCGGGCTGCCACCGCCGCCTTCATTCTCAACGAACAAGGCGAACTGCTCGTGGAGCGCAGGGGCAAAGAGCCCGCCAAGGGCATGCTCGATCTGCCGGGTGGCTTCACCGACATCGACGAGACTGCCGAAGAGGCAATAGCACGCGAAGTGAAGGAGGAAACAGGACTGAAGGTTACTGCTGCCGAGTATCTGTTCAGCTTGCCCAACATCTATCTATATTCGGGTCTGGAAATACATACGCTCGACATGTTCTTCAGCTGCAAGGTAGATGCCGGCACTACGCCCAAGGCTGCCGACGACGCCGCAGAATGCTTCTGGGTACCGCTAAAGGAAATACATACGGAACAGTTCGGAATGCGGTCCATAAGGCACGCCCTGCGAAAATATCTCGACAAGAAAAAACAATAACTTTTATACAGATGTTTTGAGACCTGAAAAAGGAGTGTGAACAAAAGCTAAAATGTAAAGATATTTGGTCGGATTTAACATTTTTAAATCCGGCATTCTAGGTGTAAAAATTTGTTAATCAAAGTGGGGCAAATTATGCTCCCGACGGGTCGAAAAACGATTACGCTTTTTTGGCAACGCGATTACGTCGTATTGGCATCGCCGTTACGTCGAAATCGCATTGCGATTTCGACGTAACGGCGATGCGATAAAAGCTATA
>CAMTJK010000075.1 GCA_947072805.1 uncultured Prevotella sp. | reverse complement strand
TATCAAAAAAATCGGCATAAGTCGTTTGCCATAAAGGAGATAGAAAGCTTGTTGGACCTCTCTGATGCGATGGAGTCTTCCGAATTATAAAAAGGTGTACTGTTTATAGAGAGAAAAAATCAGAGAAGCTTTCTGTACGTATCTTCCAAAGCCTTTCCGAGACGTTCGTCGGAGAAGTTTTGTGCATATATCCTGCCTTTCTCTATCATGTTGAGGCGCAGGCCATCGTCTGTCCATAGCCTTTCTATGGCAGAAGCGAGAGCCTCGTGGTCGTCGGGAGCCACGTAGATGGAGTCGGGTCCGCCCGCTTCTTCCAGGCAAGAGCCCGTACATCCTATGGCAGGCACTCCGCTCGTTATGGCCTCGAGCATGGGAATGCCGAACCCTTCTATGCGTGAGGGATATACGAAAGCCGTAGCCAGTCGGTAGAAGGAGGGCAGGTCGCTGTATGTAACCGAGTGGCACATCATGAATCGCCCCTCGAGATGCAGTAGGCTTACGGCTTCTTCTATCTTCTTGGTGTAGGCAGTGCGCCGTCCCACAGCCACCACCTTCACGTCGAGCCTTTCGAGCGAGCCCCTTCTCTGCATTTCCTCGAGAGCCTTTACAACAAGCATCAGGTTTTTGCGTTCCTCTATGCTGCCCACGTAGAGCAGGTAGCGGGAGGGTAGGGAGTGGCGTTTGCGCACGTCGTGGAGCGTGGCTTGCGGTATTTCCTTGCCGAATACGGGGTCGCATCCCTGGTATACCACATCTATTTTTTCTTCCGGCGTGCCGTAATACTCCATTATTTCGCGCTTCGTATATTCGCTGACAGCTATCACACGGTCGGCTTTGCGGCAGGCGCGGCGGAATTTGTAGTCGTAGATGAGCCTGTCTATTAAGTGATAGTATTCGGGACAGTGCCTGAAGATGAGGTCGTGTATTGTCACCACGCTGCGGCAGTGTGCCCTGTCAATGTTCAGCGGCAGCTCGTTGCTAAGTCCGTGGTATATGGTGATGCCGTCGCGGTCGAGGTCGGCGGTCATTCCCCACGAGCGCCACAACGAAGCCATGGTGCGTGCCGCCCGTCCCGTGGGGAAGCGCAGGTGCAGGTTGGGCGTATGTGGTATCTCATTGATGTATGGCATGCGCCTGCTGTCGGGCACGTAGAGGAAGAAGTCGTCTTGCGGCCGGCGTCCGGCGAGCAGCCTTACAATGAAGCGGCTGTAGTTGCCGAGCCCTGTGCGGTTCTTTGCCGCCCTTTTTGCGTCGAAACCTATCTTCATGGCTGTTGCGGTAAAGCCTTTTCGGCATTCTTGTTGAACCGGTATAGCTGTATGCCCCTCTTCGGAGCCTCGTAGCATAAGGTGAACTCGTATCCCTTGGCGGCAAATTCCTCGCCGCGCACGCCCAGGTCGTAGGCTGTGGTAAGCAGGAATCCGCTGTCGGGCTGTTCATAGTAGAAGCTGCCTATGCGGTCGTTGAGGTAGAAGTTGAGCTCGAAGAAGTGCAGCGGGTCGCCCTTCACCTCCAGACTTAGTTCCATGAACTCGTAGATATTGCCCTCAGAAGCCGGTGCGCGCCTGTCTATTTCGGCTGCAATCTCCTTTACCGACTTGCTGTTGAGTACCGTCGGAGTGTATACGCCGTCGAGAGCCACATATATGCTCATCACCAGTGCCACCACATATGCAGCCATTGCCGTGCCCTCCTCCTTGCGGAAGTGCCACCATGCCGCTCCCGCCGCGGTGGGCACAAGCACGAGCAGCCAGCTTGCCACGCCGCCAATGTCTTCGAGCGAGTGCAGCATGGCTATGTTCTGCGCGGCATGGCGGCCGCTGCCGAACACGCTTTCGGGAACGAGCTGCAGCTTAACTATGATGAAGGCGATGAAAAGAACGGACGTGAGCACGGCAAGGATGCTGCCGAATATGCGCAGCGGCTTCGGTCTGGTGTCGGCGCAATAGAGTATGTAGCGCGCCACGAAGTAGCCTATAAACGGATAGATGGGCATGAGATATACCGAACGCTTGCTCTCGGGAATGCAGTAGAAGATGAAGATGGCAGCCGTGCATACCAGCGAAAAGATGTCAATGTCGTGAGCTTTGGCAAGGGCGAAGTTGATATTCTCGAACAGCGAGCGTATGCGTACGCCCACATTGTCGGTCCACCACTGCCACAGGTTGCCGAAGAACGCCTTCCAATTGACAAAGAAGAGGGCTATGAGGAAGAGCAGTGTCCACGGCACGAAGCCTGCCACCACGCTGACTATGTTGAATGTCCACGGCAGCACGTGCACCTTATATGTCATGGTGCCCGTCATGCGCCCGATATTCTCTTCGTACACGAGGTTTATAAAGTCGTCGCCGGCTGTCTGCCATGCCGCATAGAACCATATTGCGTAGAATACCAGCGAGAGCACTCCGAAAATGGTCATCTTGAGCAGCACCTTCCAGAAGTTCTGCCTCTTGAGCAGCAGAAATATGCCCATGGAGAGGCAGGGCAGAATGGAGCCTACGGGCCCCTTGGTCATCGTGGCAAGTCCCATGAGCAGCACGGCGCTCCATGCCACGCCCTTCATACCCTTGTCGTACCACTCGTACAGACGGTACAGCGCACCCGTAATGAGCGCGGTGAGCACCATGTCCACGCGGCAGTTGGCACCGGCGCGGTGTATCTCGAAAGCCGTAAAGCCCACCAGCACCGTGAGCAGGGCTGTACGTTTGCCCGTGCGGCGCAGGAAGAAGATGTATCCGCCCAGGGTCATGAGCAGCAGGGCTATGGCTGAAGGCAGTCGGGAGCCCGCCTCGGTAACCTTTCCCTGTATTGCCGATACGACGGCGATGCACCAGTGGAAGAACGGAGGCTTGTAGGCAATCTCGCCGTAGCTGTTGCGGGGCATTATCCAGTTGCCGTCGGTAAGCATTGTCATTGCCACTATCGACTCGCGCGGCTCACCTTTGGTGTGATAGTCGAAGAGGCCGAGAAACGGCAGCAGTGTAATAGTACAGAGAAGTGCAAGCAGCAGGAACGTCCTGCCATGTAAAACCGGTTTCATGTCTGTCTTGTTGTAGGTTGATTATCGGTAGACAACAGTGTCAAAGCGGTGCCTACGGCTGCAAAGTTACACATTATTGACAAAAAAAGACATTAAACAGCTCATTTTAAGTGCCTTTTCAACCTATTTTAGGTGCCGGATTGTAAGAAAAAGCGCACCTTTTGACGTACGTTACGGCAAAGTTTTGTACCTTTGCGCTTAAAACATACATAACGATATGGAGAACAAAACCAACTATCTTGACCGTAATGAGTTCAACTTTGAACCCTCGCAGCGCGTCAAGGACGTCTTCAGAAATTTTGATATAGGCAACTTCTGCTTCTATACACGCATCTACGACCGTGGCAAAAAGAGCATACTGTCAGAATATCTCTCCGAGATCTACGATATAGACGAAAGCCAGGTACTGCTCGGATACGGCGCGGAAGACCTGCTGAAGATGTCAATACACTTCTTTCTCACGGCAGGCGACAACCGCACAATGCTCATCCCGAAGTTCTCGTGGTGGTACTACAAGTCGATTGCCAGCGAGGTGGACGGCGAAACGGTGCAATATCCCGTCTATGAAACCGAAGATTCGTTCAGATATGACATGGACGAGCTCCGCTCGATGATAGAAAGGCTGAACCCGCGCATCCTTCTCATTGCCTCGCCAAACAATCCTACGGGCAACGGACTGACGCCGGAGGAGCTGACAGATATGATGGACATGGTGCCCGAAACCACTATCGTGGTGGTGGATGAGGCTTATGCTTCGTTCGTAAACACCGATACATCGTACGTAAAGCGCCTCGTGGAGAAGCATCCCAACATGATTGTGTGCCGCACATTCTCCAAATTCTACGGACTGCCGGGCTTGCGGCTCGGATTTGGCTTCACAGGAAAGAGCGAACTGATGGAACGCTTCGGACGCTATGCCAACAAATATCTCGGATATGACCGCCTTTCGGAAGAGATGGGCATAGCGGCACTGCAGTCGGAAGACCACTATCGCGAGGTGGCGCAGGTTATGGACGAGGCAAGACGCATGTACACGGAAGAGCTGGGCGCCCTGCCCGGATTCAAGGTGTACCGTTCGGTTGCCAATTTCATACTCATCAAATATCCCATTGCCTTCAAGGAAGCTCTGCAGAAGGCTTTCGCCGAAGAGAGCTACAAGGTAAAGTTTATGGATGAACCCGACCTGAACAGCCACATGCGCATAACCCTCGGCAGAAGAGAGCAGAACCGCCGCGTGGCAGACATCATCCTCAATACCGTCTCTGCGCTATGAAGGCAGTGATATTGGCTGCCGGCATGGCATCGAGACTGCGCCCGCTTACCGACGACCGCCCCAAGTGTCTGCTGAAAGTGGGCAACCGCTGTCTGCTGCAGCGCACCATGGACGCGCTCATCGCCGCAGGCATACGCGAATTTGTGGTGGTGACGGGCTACAGAGGCGATATGATACGCAGCTTCCTTACTTCCACTTACGGAGCAACGGACGTGAAGCTGCAATTCATAGACAACGCCGACTATCAGACTACCAACAATATCTATTCGCTCTGGCTTGCCGCAACGCACGTAAGGGGCAGGGAGTTCATGCTGCTCGACAGCGACATACTCTTCGACCCGCAGATAATAGTGCGCCTGCTCGACGGAAACGCCACCACGCTCGCCCTGAACAGTCACGAACTGGGTGAGGAGGAAATAAAGATAGTGCCCGACGCCGACGGAATGGTGGCGGAGATAAGCAAGGTGTGCTCCATTGACGATGCCATAGGCGAGTCGGTGGGAATAGAAAAGATGGATGCCGGCTACTCTGCAGCCCTCTTCGACGAGCTCGACGCCATGATAGAGGGCGAAGGGCTCAGGAATGTGTTCTACGAGCGCGCTTTCGAAAGGCTCATTGCCAAGGGATTCCGCTTCGGAATAACCGATACCACCGACCTTTTCTCCATAGAGCTGGACACTGTGGACGACTTCGAAAGGGCTAAAGAGCTGATTCCCGATTACCTCTACTGAAAAACAATTCATCATAACACATGCTACAATACGACCTCAAAGCTCTGCAGGAGCGAATACTCGGAGTGCTCGACGCCATTGACGGCGTATGCAGGAGCCACGGGCTCACCTACTATCTGTGGGCTGGCACCATGCTCGGAGCCGTAAGGCACAAGGGCTTCATACCGTGGGACGACGATGCCGACATTGCCATGCCGCGCGGCGACTATGACAGGCTGGTGGCGCATCCCGAATGGCTGCCCGAACCCTTCGAACTGGTGTGCGGAGAGCTCGACGACGACTATCCGCTGCCCTTCGGAAAGGTACAGGACGCATCGACAACCATCATAGAGCGTATGCACCTGCGCTTTCTCGGCGGCATATACATAGATGTGTTTCCGCTCGACGGAGTGCCCGAGGGTGCCGTGGCGCGCCGACTGCAGTTTGCCGGATACGAATTTTACAAGAAGATACTTTATTTCATATATCGCGACCCTTACAAGCACGGTCACGGCATGAGCAGTTGGATTCCGCTGCTGTGCCGGCGACTCTTCTCGCGCAAGGGAGTGCAGCAGACAATAGCGCGGCTGCTGCACCGATATCACTACGACGACTGTGCAATGGTTGCCGATTATGACGACGGAATGCGTGGCATCATAGACAAAAGGGTGCTGGGAAAGCCTGCTTGCTACGACTTCGAGGGGCACAGGCTCATGGGCGTGGAGAGATATGACGAGTATCTGTCTACGAAATACGGCGACTATATGACGATACCGAAGGATAGTGACCGCCATCAGCACAAGTTCCACTACGTAGACCTCGACTGTCCGTACAGGAACAGCCAAAAAGAGAACGGCATTGCACAGTAACTGCAATGCCGTTCTTTACTTTCTGACTCTTTATAACGTTCTTTTTATAACGTTCTTTTCGTTCTTCCTCCTTCTTTATTCATTGTTTCCTGCCGTACAGGTTGTGTTTCGTCCGGACGCCTTACGGTCTGGGCTGTTTCAGAATCTTCTTTCCTGCCTTTATGATGACGGCTGGTGTATGTCCCGAATTCTCCCTTATCCGTCTGCCGTACAGGTCGTAGGCCGCCGGGTTGTCGTCGTTGCCGGTTATGGGCGTTGCTATACCGTCGGAGCCTCCCGATGTGGTGACGCTGAAGAGCAGCGATTCTGCCGAGACTTTCTCGCCCGAAAGGGCTCTCACGCCGAAGCTGTAGGTTGTTTCGGGCGACAGCCCCGTGAAGCGGAACGAGAGCACATTGCCCACCGTCCTGCCGTTGTAGCCATCCACAACACGCAGTTCGGGCATGCGGCAGCAGGCTGTCACGTCGTCTATTACCACAAAACCGCTCTCACGTTCGTACCTTATCCTCACCTTTTGCGCATTGTTTGTGTCAAAGCCGACACGCTCTCCGTCGGCAGAAGGCGTGAACGATGCCGTTTCGGTCCATGTGCCTTCGTCGTTCATCTCGTCTATGTGTATCACCCCGTCGCCGTTTTTCGAGCGTAGCCAGAATTCTATCCGCGTCACCAGGCAGTCGTTGTAGCCCACCTCCAGCACGTCGCCGTCGGCAGAAAAGCGCAGTGACGGCGCAGCCTCTCCGTAATATCCGTTTACGGAATAGTATGTGGTGCTTGTGGTATTCCATGTTTGCGGCATGCCCTCATCCTTCGTTGCGAAGTCGTAACCCAGCGGTTTGGGCTCGCTTGTAACGTGTTCCGACAGCGTCACGGCGTAGTTGTCGGCGCCGCTTACAGACTTCCACGTGCCTGTAAATGCGTCGGAGGTTATTTCAGCAGCTGCCGTTTCGGCAGGTCGCAGCTTCTCGAATGGTGTATCGGCGGTGGTTGCTTGTGCTGTCGTTTCGGCCGAACGGTAGCTTCCTATGGCAGCCGTCACGGCTATCTCGTAGTCGGTGAGAGGCATCAGTCCTTCAGCCTTGACGGTGGTCACGGCGTCGTAGCGTTGTGCGTTGAAGCCCTCTACGGGCGTTTTCGTGCCTTCTGACGCGTTTTCGCGTACGGTAACGAGATAATATGCAGCTTCAGGCACTTCGGCCCATGAGAACGAAATGCAGCTGTCGGCGGTTTCCTTTATGTTTATGCTTACAGGCTGCGCCAGATGGCAGTCAGCTCCGCTCCGTATGAACTTTATAGTGGCGTCTTGCTCTGCAATCGCGTCGAAGTCGAATGCCACCGTGCCGTCCCATGCGTTCAGCACGGCTTTGTCTACGTTCGCCGTACCGGGGAATGGGTCGCCGTCGCGTGTGGTCTCGGTGCGCCTGCCGTCGGCAGCCACTATATCAACCCTCTGATGGCTCATATCTATGTTTACGGTGTTATCTTTCCAGGCCTGTTCGTCGCGGTCTATGTGCCAGACGAGCATGCCGTGACCGGGCAGATAGGCATCCCAGCCGCTCTGCTGTCTGTTTTCTATCACGAAAAATTCGTCAGCGTTGCCCTCTACAGCCACGCGCAGAGCCTTGTTTCCCTCTTTCAGGTCGGCGAGCAGCGTCACCGTATCGGTATTCTGTGCCAGATCAACGTACGAGAGCCAGCCCAGTTCAGCCCTCTCGAAGGCAGAGTAGAGCGGCGGCGTGTGGCTGTTGTTGTTATATGAGCCTGTAGACATGGTGTCCCACGGTCCCACGGTGTATGTCCTGGAGTCGTAGACGTCGTAGTGGTCCATCAGACCGAGTACGTGCCCGAACTCGTGTACGAAGGTACCGATGCCTGCGGGCACGGGCACGTCTGAACTGCCGAACACCAGCTCGTTATTGCATGCGTAGCTGTCTATTGTGACACCGTCGCATTTTACGTAGATGCCCATTGCCGTAAGGCTCGACGAGTGAGGCCAGATGGTACTTACGGCGGCGGGATTGTCGGCCTGACCGTAGCCGGCGTAGAAGTAGTAGATGTTGTCCACTATGCCGTCGCCGTCGGTGTCGAATTGCGAGAAGTCCACTTCCTCATCGATGGCAAGACAGGCATCGCGCAGTGCTTCGCCCACCTTTGCGTCGCGTGTCGGTGTGTCGGAGCCGTAGTAGGCAGCCGTCTGTGGCAGCGTGACAGGTCCTGCCACCACAAATTCGGGTTGGAAGAGCCCTGCCGACGAGCTTATGAAGAAGTCGCGAGCGCTGCCGTTGGCGCCGTTGGAGTGACTGAAGCCCTCTTCGTTGAGCATGCGGCTGTAGAAGTCGTATGGGTCATCTACCGACGTGAAGCGGCAGTCGCTGAACTCTATGAGCAGCACCAGCGAGCGTTGCACTCCTGTGGTGGGCATTTTGCGTGCGCTCGTGTGCCGTACCGACTTGTTTGCGTTCCGCATTCTGCGCAGGCGTTGTGCTGTTGTGCCGTTTTCTGCCGTCGCATTGCCGTCCACGTAGCTGAAGAGCCCCGTTACGGGGTCGGGTGTCACCTCTTTGCCGTCGCCGGTCAGTGTCACCGAGCCATATTCGTCGCCCACAGTGGTCACCGTTATCCATGTGCCGTCGGTCATCTGTACCTTTTTCGGTCGCGGGTCAGCCGGTATGGCGTACACCGTCTGTGCGGTGAGCAGCGACAAGCCTGCCGCCATTATTCCGCACCGTGTCATAGATAGTAATTTTCTGTGCATGAGTGATAATGTTTAAGCCCAAATCATTTATCAGCGTTATTACGATAACAACTTATGTTCTTGAACAGATGCCTTTACGTTCAGAGGGCGCAATGTGATACCGATGATAAGCGTAGAGACGTATGACAAAAAGATAGTTTGTGTGCATATAACTGTCTGATGAACGATTTGAATTAAAAAGTCCCGCCCGACCTCTTCCTCTTTGGAAAAACGGTGGGCGGGACTTCTTTTCTGTTTATGTTCTGTTATATTCTTTCTGCGGAGAATTATCTTACGATAGCCTTTTCGGTCACCGTGTTGCCGTTGGCAGTTGTCGCTTTCACGATGAAGAGACCCTTTCCGAGGCCGCTTGTGGCTATTGTTGCGCCGTTGCTGCGTCTTACGAGCTGTCCGCCGGCGTTGTAGAGAGCAATTTCAGATGCGCCTTCAGCCGTTATCTGCGAGCCGTCGAAGCGTATGCTGAGTTTGTCGGCGTCGGTCTTTGCTGCCGCGATGCCGGATGCTACGGCATTTACCGTACATGTTGCGCTTACGTTTCCGGCTGTAGCTGTGATGACGGCGGTGCCAGCCTTCTTGCATTCTATGCGTACGGTCACGCTATTCTCCGTCTCGTCGGTTATTTCGAGTGCAGCCACCTCTGTGTCGGACGAGCTGAGGCTTATCTCGCTTGCGTCTGTTCCGTATATCGTTACGGTAATGTCGGCGGTGTTGCCTTCGGTGATGGTGAGCGATGCGGGGTTGAATGTCAGTGCGAGGGCTGTATTTTCAAACCACAGTACCGGCACTCCGTTTGTGCCCTTCCATGGTTTTTCCACATTGCTTCCGAACTGATAGCCGAGGCCGGTAAAGAACGTGGTGTTAAGGTCTTCTTTGTTCTTATCCATGCCGTCCGGTTTTGTGTTATCGTCTTCGTTCACTTCTTTGCCGCCTATGGTGCCCGAGCCATAGTTTTGGCTAAGACCTATTTCTTTCTCTACGGTTTCGCCCGGTTCGTAGCTTTCGTTAGCTATTGTCCATCCTACTATGCGGTGAACCGTTTCGTCTGTTGTTCCGTCAGGTATGATGATGTTGGCAGTCGATGCGCATTTGCTTACTATGATGTCGGTAGAGCGTGTCCAGTCGGCAGCCATGTAGCCCACTATGCCACCAGCCGATAGTCCTGCCCACTTTGCTTTCTGTGCCTCGATGGTGCCTTCCACTATACATCTGCTCACGGTTGCGCGTGCCTGGTTGCTTCCTATGATGCCTCCCACGGTGTTGTTGGCTTTCAGTGTTACGTTGGCGTGGCAGTCGTCCATGCTTGCTCCCGTCACGGTGATTCCGGCTATGCCTCCCAGTGTGTTGTCTGCCGTAAGTTTGCCGTTTACTGTACATGCCATGATGGACGACGATGTGCGTATGTCGCCTGTTATGCCTCCCACGTTGGTAGCTGCCGGCACGTCGATCACGCCGTCAAACGACGAGCCTTTTATCTCGCTGAAGCTTGATGTCTGTCCTATGAATCCTCCCACGGTGGCTGTTGTCGTTCCGCTTATCTCGGCGTTGCATATGTGTACGTTGTCGATAGAGTCGGTCATTGCCGTTCCAGCCAGTACACCCACGAATGAGTTGCCGCTGTTCACCTTTACCGTCGGGTTGGTGATGACGAGATTTCTCACCTTTGAGCCGCTCTCGAGCGAGCCGAACAGTCCGGCATTGGTGTTGTTTGTGTCGATGATGAGGTTTTTCAGTGTGTGTCCGTTGCCGTCAAGCTGTCCGCTGAACGATGCTATGGGGCTCCATGTGTTGCTGTGGCTGCCCATGTCTATGTCGGCGGTGAGCTTGAAGCATGCCTCCGGATAGGTCTTCATGAGCATCAGGTCGCCGAGCGTGCTTACCAGATACGGGTCTTGTTCTGTTCCGTCGCCTCCTTCAGCAAACTTCTTGAACGGCAGCGAGAAGAAGTTGATGTTGTAGCTCACATCTCCGCTGCTTGTCTTTGTGGCGCAGTACAGTTCGGGGTTTGCCGAGCCGTAGTTCAGTATGCCGCCGGTGTATATGGCATTGATGTCGTCGCCTCTGAATTCGCGTATTATCGAGCCGTCCTCGTTTGCTATTACCATCACGTTGTCTATGACGGTGCTGTTTTCTCTTCTCTGTTTGGCGAGATAAATATATTCATGCTCGTTGTCGGTATCGAAGAGATACGGGTCGAGACTTTCGTATGTAAACAGCGGCGAGAAGTTTTCGCCGTTCGGTCCCAGGTTGAATGTTACGTAGCGGTCTATCGTTAGGTCTTTGTTGAACCACATTACCGGTGCCAGCACGTTGCCGTTCTCGTCGCTTGTGGCGTATGTCAGCTTTATTACATACTTGTATGTGTCGCCGTCAGCGTAGCGGTCCATTGTTGCGGTGATGTTCTTGCCGTCTATTACGGCAGGAATGGTCGTAGCCTTGGTGCAGCTTGGCAGGTCTACGGTCTGTATCTGCTCTGTTGTGCCTATTGTCTGCAGGAATCCCCACTGCTGTTCGTGTCCCTTTATGTCTGCAAGTTGGAAGTACGTCTTCACCACGTTGTCGCAGATATTCTTCAGCTTGTTGCCGTTGCCGTCGTACACGTCGAAGCTGTAGCGGTAGTCGTCGCTGGCGGTAAGATAGTCGTATGTGGTGATGATGTAGCTCATCTTGCCGTCGTCAGTGAACATTCCTTTCGAGAGGTCCTTGTCGGAGAACATCGATATGGCGTACATTCTGTAGAGTGCGTCTTCCGGTTTCTCGCTGTATACGCCGAACGAGTCTACGCGCTCGTAGTTCTTGTTGTACACATCTATTATATAGGGATTGTTTTCGCGTATAATGGGGTCATAGGTCTTCGGGTCATATCCTGTCACGTACGTATCCTTGTAGTATGAAAGCACGTAGTAAGGTTCGCCGTCGGCCTGATAGATGCTGAACAGCGGTCCGTCGCTGTACATGGATCTCTCGTAGTCTACGGCGAAGGTGTGTTCGATGGTGGGTTCTGTGTCGCCCCATCCCATGGGCTTGATGATGTCGAATAATATGGTGTCCGGATACATCTTGTTATAGTCGTCGTTGCGCTGCAGTATGGCACGCTGCACGGTGGTCCAGGCGTTCTGCTTTATGCTCACCACGTCGGCTATCTGTCCTTCGTACTTGCGCACGATGTTTCC
Organism: uncultured Prevotella sp.; assembly: GCA_947072805.1. Lineage (GTDB taxonomy): Bacteria > Bacteroidota > Bacteroidia > Bacteroidales > Bacteroidaceae > Prevotella. The sequence continues at coordinate 923 of CAMTJK010000075.1, read as the reverse complement.
GTCGAGCGAATAGATGAAGGTTGAGTCGGTGGTATATCCCGGTCGGGTGATATAGTGTACGTAGACAGCCAGTTCCTGTGTCTTGTCGTTGTTGTCGAACATCTTTTTCGTCACCTGTCCGTAGGGTTCTATCAGGTTTACGTTGGCTCCTTCGGGCACGTTTACGCTGATGTTTCCCACCTTGTTGTGGTGGTTGTCGTAGATTACTATTTCAGAGCTGAGGTACATGTAGTTCTGTACCGCGTTTTTCTGTGTGAAGAACCATGTCTCGCCGTCCGGTCCGTAAATCATTCCGAATCCCGGTGTTGTGAGGCTTGCCGTGGCACCGTTTGCAGCCAGTCTTGCCGTAGCGTTTTTCAGGGCATAGGCAGGCGATGCCGGCAGTCCGGCCTCTTTCATCTGGAATGCTTTTGTTGTGTTCGGGTTGGATGTCATCACCGCTACGCGGCTGCGTACGGGATTGTTCATGCTCTTGAAACGAGCTTTTGCCTTGTCGGAGATGCTGCCGGCGAAGACGGAGCCTGCCATCAGCAGTGCCAAGGTCAATGCAGTAGTTTTTCGCATAATTGTTGTTTTATATTTGATGTGTATTCTTTTGCTTTGTAGAATTGACTGTTATCAAGCAGGCAAAATTATCACTTTATTGCAAAACGGCAAAGCAAATGATTGCAGATTAACGTAGAATTAACTAAAAATCAGCGTTTTTTGTGTTGCATACATGTCTTTTTGTGAGATGTTACGCCCTTTGCCTGCATTTTTTTGTTGCAAAGTTACTTCTTTCCGGCGGTCATGGTGCTACCCGAGGCATGGAAGTTATGACCATTATCCCATATCGGACACCCGAAAAGCAAATATGGTGTTCTCGGAAATTATCCCAAATCGGCCATTAGCGTTATGATGATAACTGCTTATATTTTTGAACA
>CAMTJK010000074.1 GCA_947072805.1 uncultured Prevotella sp. | reverse complement strand
GCATTGCGATTTCATCGAAATGGCGATGCGAAATCGATGAAATCGCATTGCCAAAAAACTGGGATCGTTTTTCGACCCGTCGGGAGCATAAATCGACCCACTTTCATTAACAAATATTTACACCTAGAATGCCAGATTTAAAAATGTTAAATTCGACCAAATGTCTTTACAAATTAACTCTTTTTAAGTGCAGTTACGAGCGCCGAACTTACAGTGGCTTATCCCTCTTCCTCAATAGGCATTAGATAAAAATTAGACACTCGACAGCTCGCACAAGTCTGACGAACTGATTAGGGACAGACAGCTCTGCTGAACCGATTAGAATATATTCTTAATATTATTGGGCTCACATTACCAGACACGGCTTCTTGCAAAACTAAACAACCGCAATCACATGACAAAATAGTAGTGGTGGCAAGGTGAAATAGTGTTTTTGATAAGTATCAAAGGTATCTTCAATGGAAAACAGCAATATGAATATTTGGATAATACCTGTTTTTGCAGTAACTTTGTGCACGTATTATGGCACAACCGTTGGCGGAAAGACTAAGACCTCGCACCCTCGACGACTATATAGGACAGAAACATCTGGTAGGAGAGGGTGCCGTATTGCGCAGAATGATAGATTCCGGTCGCATATCATCGTTCATTCTGTGGGGGCCACCGGGTGTGGGAAAGACAACACTTGCACAGATTATAGCTAACAAGCTCGAAACGCCATTCTATACGCTGAGTGCCGTGACAAGTGGAGTTAAGGACGTGCGCGACGTAATAGACAAGGCACAGCACGGACGTTTCTTCAACGAGGCATCCCCAATACTTTTCATTGACGAAATACACCGCTTCAGCAAGTCGCAACAAGATTCGCTGCTTGGTGCCGTGGAGCGTGGAACGATCACGCTGATAGGAGCTACAACGGAGAATCCTTCGTTTGAGGTAATACGTCCGCTACTCTCGCGATGCCAACTGTATGTGCTCAAAGCGCTTGAGAAAGAAGACCTCGAGGGATTGCTGCAACGCGCCGTTACCAACGATGTGATATTGCGCGAACGGAATATTGAGCTCAAGGAAACGGCGGCACTGCTCAGATATAGTGGCGGAGATGCCCGCAAGTTGCTTAATATTCTGGAACTCGTGGCTGATTCTCTGTCGGGTGGTGAAAGCATTGTCGTGACCGATGATGCCGTTACCAAGTGTCTGCAGCAGAATCCGTTGGCATATGACAAGGATGGAGAGATGCATTACGACATCATTTCTGCTTTCATTAAAAGTATAAGAGGCAGTGATCCCGATGCCGCCATCTACTGGCTGGCGCGCATGATAGAAGGAGGGGAAGACCCAAAATTTATTGCGCGTCGCCTGGTGATAAGTGCTGCAGAAGATATAGGACTTGCCAATCCCAATGCACTGCTGTTGGCTAATGCCACGTTTGATGCCGTTCAGAAGATAGGATGGCCTGAAGGACGTATTCCGCTGGCAGAAGCAACCATATATCTTGCTACAAGTCCTAAGAGCAATTCGGCCTATCTTGCCATCGACGAGGCTCTCTCGCTTGTGCGCCGCACCGGCAATCTTCCGGTACCGCTTCATATAAGGAACGCACCGACGCAACTGATGAAAGACCTCGGATATCATGATGGTTACAAGTATCCGCACGACTATCCCGGACATTTCACCGAGCAACAGTATCTGCCCGATGACCTTGTCACGGACCGTATATGGCATTGTCAGCAAAATGCGGCGGAAGAAAAGCTTCGACAGCGCATGAACGGATGTTGGGGCGACAGATTCAACAAATAACAACCCGAATGACCTGAATGTATCATGCTGCCGTGCCGTAGCGTAATATATGATACGCAGAGTTGTGGAAACATAAAAAAAGAAAAGATGAAAATAACTGTACTGGACGGATATGGAATGAATCCCGGCGACATGAGCTGGGATTCGCTGACAGAAATAGGTGAGGTAACGGTGTATGACCGCACTGTCCCTGCTGAGATTTTGGAACGTAGTAAAGACAGTGACGCCCTGCTCACCAACAAAGTGGCAATAGGCAGAAGTGTTATGGAGGCGCTACCACGACTGAAATATATCGGTGTGCTTGCCACAGGATATAATGTGGTGGACGTTGTGGCAGCACGTGAACGTGGCATAGTGGTTACCAACGTGCCGGCTTACAGCACCGACAGTGTGGTACAGATGACGCTGGCACACCTGCTGAACATAACAAACAGGGTAGGGCATTATGCCGAACAAAACAGAAAAGGCAGATGGAGCGGCAATGCCGACTTTTGCTATTGGGACACTCCGCTGCCTGAAATAGCCGGCAAGACTATGGGTATTGTGGGACTTGGCAGCATAGGTATGAAAGTGGCAACTATGGCAAGGTGTCTCGGAATGGACGTTTTTGCATATACCAGCAAGGAGTCAGCAACGCTACCTGAAGGCATACAGAAGACAACGCTCGACGGACTGCTTGGAGCGAGCGACATACTGTCGTTGCATTGTCCGCTGACTGACACCACACGGGGCATGATAAACCGTGACACGTTGGGCAGAATGAAGCCCGGCGCCATACTCATAAACACCAGCCGCGGACAACTTGTAGATGAAAATGCCGTGGCAGAGGCGCTGACAAGTGGGCATCTTGCCGGTTATGGCGCTGACGTGATGTGCGAGGAGCCTCCTGCTGAAAAGAATCCGCTTTTTGCGGCACCTAACGCTTTCATTACCCCACACATTGCATGGGCAACACGTGAGGCACGCCAGAGACTTATGAATACTGCTGTTGCCAATATAAGGGCATTTGCTGCGGGTAGACCGGTTAATGTGGTGAACAGATAAGGTTATGGAAAGCGATATAGCGCTTGCACCTCTAATACGCATAATAGAGTTGCTCGGCACGTTTGCCTTTGCCATCTCCGGCATACGTCATGCCGCTGCCAAGCACTTCGATTGGTTTGGCGGCTATGTCTGTGGAGTGGCTGTTGCCATAGGTGGAGGTACCATACGCGACGTAATGCTCGGTGTTACTCCGTTCTGGATGACAGCCCCTGTTTATCTTATATGTACTGCTGTGGCGCTCGGGGTGGTGATATTGTTTGCAAAATACATGGAATTTCTTAGCAACACATGGTTTGTGTTCGACACCTTGGGACTTGCCCTGTTCACGATAGTGGGTATACAGAAGAGTATTGCCTGTGGACAGCCGTTTTGGGTAGCAATAATAATGGGATGTATAACGGGTGCTGCCGGAGGTGTTATAAGAGATGTGTTGCTGAATAATGAGCCTGTTATTTTCAGGAAAGAGATTTATGCCATGGCATCGGTACTGGGCGGACTTACATATTGGGCATTACTCGAACTCGATATGCCGCTTGTGGTAATAGTGACAGCCAGTTTTCTTGTGACTTGCGCCATCCGCTTCCTCGCCGTACGGTATCATTTGTCGCTGCCTGTACTGAAGGATGATGACGAGCGGCGTGACTGAGACTTCTTTCCGCCCTTCCCTCCACGTTGCTTATGGCGTGGAGCGTTTTTGCCGCTGTGGCGTTTCCTGCCATGCGACGCTTTTTTCTCTGTAACTTTGTATTCGGGCGCATCGCCCAATTCTTCGGGAAGTGGGTTCTTGACAATATCTTTTCCTAGAAATTTCTCAATCTGCCGGAAGCGGAAAAAGTCGCTTTCACAGACAAAGGTGATTGCAGCTCCTTCACGGTCGGCACGCGCTGTCCTGCCAATGCGGTGCACATAATCTTCGGCATCGTGCGGCACGTCATAGTTGATGACCATCCTTATGTCGTCAATGTCTATACCGCGGGCAACGATGTCAGTAGCCACAAGCACATCCTTGTGTCCGCTCTTGAATTCGTACATCACTTCGTCGCGCTCTTGTTGTGTGAGGTCGCTGTGCATCGCACTGCAGTTGATGTTCATCTTGCCGAGTTCTCTGGCAATGTCCTTCACCTTGTCTTTCTTTCCCGAGAAAATTATTACACGGCTAAGTTCACCGCTCTTGAAGAGACTGCGTACTATTCCCAACTTCTGACGTTCGTAGCATACGTAGGCAGACTGACGTATTTTTTCGGCAGGCTTGCTTACTGCGATTTTCACTTCCACGGGATTGCGTAATAAGCTGTGTGCCAGTTGCCTTATCTTCTCTGGCATTGTGGCTGAAAACATGATTGTCTGGCGATTGGTGGGCAGCTCCTTTGCTATCTGGAGTATGTCGTCGCTGAATCCCATATCGAGCATGCGGTCGGCTTCGTCAAGCACAAAAAAACTCACCTTGCTTAGATCCACGTTGCCTGTACGTATGTGGCTCAACAGTCGTCCCGGTGTGGCAATTACCACGTCAGCTCCCATACGCAGGCTTTTCATTTCCTGATCATATCTGTTGCCGTCGTTACCGCCATACACGGCAACGCTACTCACGCCGTCAAGATAGTATCCGAAGCCCTGCATTGCCTGGTCTATTTGTTGTGCCAATTCTCTTGTAGGAGACATTATGATGCAGTTGATAGCGTCTTTTGGATATCCTCCGTCGTCAAGAAGGCTCAATATAGGCAGCAGGTAGGCGGCGGTCTTTCCTGTACCTGTCTGTGCAACGCCTATGATATCATGCCCGTCAAGAATCTCGGGAATACAGCGTTCCTGTATGGGAGTACATTCGTCGAAGTGCATATCATCGAGAGCATCGAGGATATTGTCGTTCAGATATGTATCTTCAAATCTCATTTTATCAGTTGGGGGCTTTTTTATAACAATAATATGCTATGAAAGTGTACATTATGTTAGGTATCCATGCCGCAAGCATGGGGGGTGTATTGGCGTTGATGGCAAATGTAGCGCACACCGTTTGCAGCAGGATGTAGGAGAAACTTAGAGCCATACCTATGCCAAGATATAGTCCCATGCCGCCCTTTCGTTTTCGTGAACTAAGACTCAGACCTATTATAGTAAGAATGAATGATGCGAAGCTGGAGGCTATTCGTTTGTGATACTCCACTTCATACTGCACTACATTGCTCGAGCCACGGTCTTTCTGCTTGGAAATATAATGTTTCAGTTCTGGACTTGTGAAGGTTTCTTGTTGGCCTTTGCTGAATACGAGGTCCATAGGTTCCATCATTATCATTGTGTCTGTCTCTATGCCCGAGGTGATGTGTTCACGCATCCCTTTCAGCGTGCGTATCTTGTAGTTCAGTACTTTCCAATGGTAACGAGAGTCTGAAATGGTATCGTATTTTATGACATTGGCAGTCATGTGACTTACAAGTTTTTTGTTTTCGAATTTATCAAGCGAGAAGCCATAGCCGGTCTTGTGCTTGTCGTCGTAATGCGAGATGTAGGCTATGGTACCTTTATCCACCTGCAGCTGCACATTGCTTGCCGAGGTGTTCTTCTTGCTGCTCTTGTATTGCGATTCGAAATTGTGCCTTACTATTGTACCTTGGGGAATGATGTAAGCACCGAGGTAGAAATTAAGTACGGAGATGAGTGCCGCTGATATCATGTAAGGGCGTAAAAGCCGCTTGAAACTCATGCCGCAGGCAAGCATGGCGATAATCTCTGAATTGCCGGCAAGCTTTGACGTGAAAAAAATGACGGCAATGAAAACAAACAGCGGACTGAAAAGATTTGCGAAATAAGGTACGAAGTTGGCGTAATAGTCGAACACGATGGCACGCAGGGGCGCGTGATATGTGGTGAACTTGGCCAGGTTCTCGTTTACGTCAAAAACAATGGAAATGGAGATGATGAGGATAATGGAATAGATATAAGTTCCGATGAATTTCCGGATGATATATCCGTCAAGTAGTTTTATGTAAGAAAGCGGATTCACAATATGTGCTATCCGTGCCGTCTTTGTGCCTATTCCATTGGGACGGAAAGCACGCCTTTTCATCAGTTTAAGTCTGCGCCAAAGTCCGCTCTTCTTCTTTGTCCTCTTTTCCATCCTTATATCTTACGGTTATAATCGTCTTGTCATGTTGTCTACAACGCTGCGCTTCCATGCAGTAAAGTCACCATTCTCGATGTGTTCACGTGCGTCGGTGACGAGACGGAGGTAGAACGAAAGGTTGTGAATGCTGGCTATCTGCATTGCCAGGAGCTCTTGTGCCTTGAAAAGGTGATGCAGATATGCTTTGGTGTATGTGCGGTCGCAGAAACAGCCTTCTGCGTCAATGGGTGAGAAGTCGTCTTCCCATTTCTTATTGCGCATATTCATGGTGCCGTTGTATGTGAATAGCATGGCATTGCGTCCGTTTCTTGTAGGCATGACACAGTCAAACATATCTACACCTCTTTCTATCGCTTCTAGAATATTCCAGGGTGTGCCAACTCCCATGAGATAGCGAGGCCTGTCTTTCGGCAGAATGGCGTTCACAACTTCTATCATTTCATACATGACTTCTGTGGGTTCGCCTACAGCCAATCCGCCTATGGCATTGCCGTCGGCATTCTTGTCTGCCACATACTTGGCGGCATCACTTCGCAAATCCTTGAAAGTACATCCTTGCACGATTGGGAAAAGACTCTGGCTATGACCATAAAGAGGTTGTGTTTCGTTGAAACGCTTGAAACAGCGGTCTAACCATCGTTGGGTCATCTGAAGACTTCTTTTGGCATATTGGTAATCGCTCTGTCCGGGAGGACATTCGTCAAAAGCCATCATAATGTCAGCGCCTATAATACGTTCCGTATCCATGACATTTTCGGGCGTGAAGAAGTGTTTCGAGCCATCTATATGGGAGCGGAATTCACAGCCTTCCTCTTTCAATTTCCTGATTCCGGTGAGTGAAAACACTTGGAAACCTCCGGAATCGGTGAGAATAGGGTGATTCCAGCCATTGAAGCGATGCAGTCCGCCTGCTTTTCTTAAAATATCAAGCCCCGGACGGAGATACAGATGATAGGTGTTTCCAAGGATAATCTGTGCCTTTACCTGTTCTTCCAGCTCGGTAAAATGCACACCTTTTACACTTCCGCACGTGCCGACAGGCATAAAGATGGGCGTTTTTATCTGTCCATGATCGGTTGTTATCAGTCCGGTGCGGGCATCTGATGCGCTGTCGGTATGTTGAAGTTCAAATGTCATGCTTTCTTTTCTTCCTCAATATCAAAGTTAAGAGGCTTTGCCACTAATTCGTCGGTGAGGGCAAAGTCCCACACATCCTGTACGTTTTCAACGTAGTGGAATTCAACGCCGCGTCTGTACACTTCTGGGATTTCCTCGATGTCTTTTCTGTTTTCTGTACACATCACGATGTCGGTAATACCGGCACGTTTGGCGGCAAGAATCTTTTCCTTAATACCTCCCACCGGCAGTACTTTGCCTCGTAGTGTTATCTCTCCGGTCATGGCGGTATTCTTACGCACTTTACGTTGTGTGAGTGCAGAAGCAATGGATGTGGCAATGGTTATTCCGGCAGAGGGTCCGTCTTTGGGTGTGGCTCCTTCGGGTACATGGATGTGTATGTTCCAGTTGTCGAAGATGCGGTAATCTATGTTCAGTGTGTCGGCGTGAGCCTTTACATATTCTAAAGCCAATACGGCAGACTCTTTCATTACATCGCCAAGATTTCCTGTCAGGGTGAGCTTGGAGCCTTTTCCCTTGCTCAGACTTGTCTCAATAAAAAGTATTTCGCCGCCAACGCTTGTCCATGCCAATCCGGTTACAACTCCTGCATAATCGTTACCTTGGTATATGTCACGATAGAAAGGCGGCTTGCCCAGCAGACTCTCTATCTCTACGGGTGAAATCTTATGGTATGGCAGTTCTCCCAATTCCGCTTTTTGGTAAGCAAGTTTGCGTAGGGCCTTGTTTATCTGCTTTTCAAGTTGTCTTACTCCGCTTTCCCTTGTATACTGTTCAATGATTTTCTCGACAGCCTGTTTGTTGAAGTTCAGTTTCTTTTCACAGTCAAGTCCGGTGTTGCATTTCTCTTTAGGTATAAGATGACGTTTGGCAATTTCGGTCTTCTCTTCAGTTATGTATCCGCTGACTTCAATTATTTCCATGCGGTCAAGAAGCGGTCGCGGAATGGTGTTGAGGTCATTGGCAGTGGCAATGAACAGCACTTTTGACAGGTCATAGTCTACGTCAAGATAATTGTCATGGAAAGCAGAGTTTTGTTCGGGATCGAGCACTTCGAGAAGTGCCGATGATGGGTCGCCGTTTACGGTGCCTTGTGTCACTTTGTCTATCTCGTCAAGAATGAAAACTGGGTTAGACGAACCGGCTTTCTGTATGCTTTTTATGATTCTTCCGGGCATTGCTCCGATGTAGGTACGGCGGTGACCGCGAATTTCGGCCTCGTCATGCAGTCCACCGAGCGAAACGCGGACATATTTGCGGTTCATGGCTTCGGCTATGCTCTTGCCCAGGCTTGTCTTTCCCACGCCCGGAGGACCATATAGACAGATGATTGGCGACTTCAAATCGCCACGCAGGCTCACTATGGCAAGGTATTCGAGTATTCGTTCCTTTACTTTCTCCATGCCGTAATGTTCTTTATCGAGAATTTTCTTTGCACGAGAAAGGTTTATGTCGTCTTTCGTATAATGCAGCCATGGCAGTGATACAAAAGTTTGCAGGTAAGTCAGCTGCACGTTGTATTCCGGACTTTGCGGATTGAGCTGGTCAAGCTTGTCAATCTCTTTCATGAAGATTTTTTCAGTCTCTTCTGTCCAGTCTTTGGTGTTTGCCTTGTCAAGCAGTTCTTTTCTTTCAGGCGAGCCTTCGCCGTTGCCTATTTCAGCCTGTATGTTCTTTATTTGCTGTTGCAGGAAATAATTACGTTGCTGCTCGTCTATGTCGTCGCGAGTTTTGTTTCTAATGTCCATTTTCAGGTTCTGCAACGAAAGTTCCCTGTTCATTATACGCATGATGTTGAAAGCGCGTTCCTTTATGTAATCCATTTCGAGCAGCGCCATTTTCTCTTTTATTGAGAATATCATGTTGGAGCATATAAAGTTGAGTGCCATCACATCGTTGCTTACATTCTTTATTGCAAATGAAGCTTCGTCCGGGATGTCTTCGTTCATCTTCACATAATCGGAGGTCATCTGACGCAGGTCGTCGATGGCAGCATTGAATTCGCTGTCATTCTTTTCTGGAATTATTTCAGCAGCGGGCAATACTTTACCAGTGATGAATGGTTTCTTGCGTAGTACCGAAACGAGAAGCATACGTCCTAAACCTTGAACTATTGCTGTGATATTGCCGTTAGGCAGGGTAAGAATCTTCACAACCCTTGCATAAACGCCGTAATCGTAGAGATCGGTCTTAGATGGTTCTTCAACATCAGGGTCTTTCTGACATATTATTCCGATTACAGTACCGCTTTTTTCTGCCTTTTTTACAAGTGCCATGCTTGATTCCCTACCTATCAATATCGGTGAAACCACTCCGGGAAAGAGCACAAGATTTCTTACTGCCAATATGGGGACGTTTTCCGGCATATTCATTTTAGAGAAATCGCTGAAGTCTCCTTCTATATCGGCAATAAGCGAAAAAGCTTTGTTATCTTGTTTGTCGTCCATTGAATCTGTTTGTTGTTTAGAGCTGCAAAGTTACTTAATTAAATTGAAACGTAGAAATTCGGGACTATAATTTTTGAATGGGCAAAGGCAATGTCACTCAATATTATGGGAGTTTCCACGCTTTTCGTTATGATTGTGGCTGATGCCTGTCTAAATCAGGGCAGAAAGGATTTTATATAACTAAAGAACGGCTTCCTTTATATTAAATATAATGGTATAAAAGAGGTATGATATACGTTTGGGTTAAAACAAGACATTGAATGTATAGCCTGATATGATGATGAACAATGTTACAGTGGCAAAGAATATTGCAATAAGGCGCCATGTCATCACCTTCTTCAGAAGTGTGGCTTCTGGGAGAGACAGTCCCACAACCGCCATCATAAAGGCAATAGCGGTGCCGAGGGGAATGCCTTTTGATACGAACACCTCTATCACCGGTACGATGCCGGCAGCATTGGCATACATGGGGACGGCGAGAATGACGCTCAACGGAACGGCATACCACTGGTCGCGTGACATGTATAGCTCGAAAAATCTTTCCGGCACGAAGCCGTGCATGAAGGCGCCGATGCCAATACCGGCTATAACGTATGGCAATACGCTGCGCACGGTCTGCCATGAGGTTATGACTATCTCCGGCATACGCTTTAAAAATGGTGTGGTGCTGTTGTCCCATTGCACAGGCTGCTCCTTTGATTGCGTTTGCATATGCTTCACCCAGTTGCTTAGATAAGCCTCCAGGTGCATACGTCCAAGCAGAATACCACCGATGCAGCCTAAAACGATGCCGCTTGTCACGTAGATGATTGTGACTTTCATACCAAAAGAGCCCAGGAACATGGCGACAGCCACTTCATTGACGAGTGGAGAGGTTATGAGAAACGAAAGTGTAACACCGAGTGGAATGCCGCCTTTGACGAAACCTATGAACAGTGGTATGGATGAGCAAGAGCAGAACGGTGTGACGGCTCCGAATAACGACGCCATGAAATACTGCAGTCCGTGGAGGCGATGGGATATAAGGTAGCTGCGAAGTCGTTCTATTGGGAAATAGGCATTGACTGTTCCCATTATCATGCTGATAACGAATAGTAGTGCCAAAATCTTTATTGTGTCGTAGATAAAGAAATTTATGACATAACCCAGTGCGGAATTACTATCGAGACCAAACAGATCATACACAAGCATGTCGGCAAATGTCTGTATCATATGGCGTTGTTTTACAGTCCCAGAATATGTTTAACCTCTTTCTCTGTAGGCACTTTGCCTTTCATTACCACCTCTCCCTTGTAAACAATGGCCGGCGTTGAAATTATGTTGTATTTCATTATCTCCTCGATGTCGTTTACCTTAGTGAGCTGTAAATCGAGATTGTTCTCCTTTATTACCTTTTCAACAATAGAATAGACACTCTTGCATTTGGCACATCCGGGTCCGAGTATTTTTATTTCGCTGCTATCTGCTGCCGGCTGCACATTCTGTCTATCAATATCATAGCTTATCTGCTTTGAACACTTGCAGGGTTTTGATGAAAAAAGGGAACCCCAGAAACCTTTCTTTTCGGTCTTTTCCATATATTCTGATGTTAGGGCGGCACTTTGACGGTGTCACCGTTGGTTTTAAGTATGCAAATCTGTTTTTGTACACCCCGTTAGGTCATAGTTGTATCATGTAATCCTACATATATTATGCTCTAAGCAAGTATGTAATATAGTCCGACACCTATAAACAATACGGCTACGGTGCGGTTCAGCCACAATTGTATTACCTGAACCTTACGATAGAATGTACCTATCGAACCAATGCTAAATGCCAATATCCACGCTATGATCATTACCGGTATGCCTGTTGCCAGTGCATATACAAGGGGTAGGGCGTATCCGGCATCGGCTGATGCTGACATAGGAATGAGCATACCGAAGAAGAAAAGACCGCTTGTAGGACAGAATGCCAGTGCAAAAACCACGCCGAGCATCAGACTTCCCAGGGCACCGGAAAGCTGTTCACTCCATCCGGTGGAGCTAAATCCTATTTTATGTAGCGGCAGACGGTCACCTGCAAGCATCACAAGACCGATAAGAATCATTGCGGGCGGCATACAGATTTCCCCCAAACGACCCACTGTTAGCTGTAGTTCAAATGTCTCTATGCCGCTTTTCAGCATATATATAAGTATGGATCCAAGTATGGTGTAGGCAATAGTTCTTCCGATAACGTAAAGAATGCCGTGCATGAATAGGCGTCTTTTGTTGTCGATGCTTTTGCCTATAAATCCGATAGCGGTAATATTTGTTGCGAGAGGACAAGGGCTTGCTGCAGTGAGAAGTCCTAAAATGAAAGCTGTAAGCAATGGTATTTCATTGCTGTCAAGTAACGTTTGCAGATATTCCATACTTATTTTATAAGTTCCTTTACTTTGTTCTTGATGCCCTGTTTGAACTCCTTTGTGTTGTTACGTGCGTTTTTAAAGGCAAAACGTGTCATGTCGTTTCTGATTTCTCTGTCCTTTTTCCATGAATTGACAAAAAGCGCCGACCATGTTATATGGTATTTCCTTGCTGTTTGTTCTCCTGCGGCTGTAGAAATGTCCACTGTCCTAAATGTAACAGTACCATCTTTCATCTGTTTGGAGAAGTCGTGTTCAAGCAGTTCTCGTGTGCTTCTTTCTATTGCCATACATGTTGCACAGCGTTGCTTGCCGTGGAAATAGATCACTTCAACCTTTGGGGTTGTCTTTGTCTGTGCCGTAATTGTCAAAGCGGTCATACAGATCATAAATACAGATAATAATTTTTTCATAATCGGATGCTTTTTATTTCGTAAATTTACGAACATTATAATCAAAAAAAGGAAGTTGCTGTTCATTCGCAGCATTTTCCCTCTTTGTTTATGCTGTGTCCAAGAAAGCCAGAGAACAATTCTTGAGCCAGCATCCAGTTGTCTCGGTTTATGCAATACCTTACTTTCGGGACTTCCACTTCACCTTGTATGAGCCCTGCGTCTTTCAATTCCTTCAGATGCTGTGAAACAGTTGCCTTTGCAATTGGTAGTTCTTCGTTTATGTCTCCGAAATAGCAAGTCTGTTGCTTTGCGAGGAATTGAAGTATCGCTATGCGTGCAGGATGTCCCATGGCTTTGGCAAAACGTGCAAGTTGTTCCTGTCTTATGCTATATACTTTGCTGGTCATGATTATAATGGGTCAGCGGATTTTCCCGGTTGGTGGTGAAGATGTCGGAGTATAGTGTTATCT
>CAMTJK010000073.1 GCA_947072805.1 uncultured Prevotella sp. | reverse complement strand
ACGTGATTGCGACATAATTCTGAATAATTCCGGTCATAACGCCCCTTGCTCAGCACTCGCTATGCGTGCTGTATGTGAATAATATACCTCTCTTTATTATATATATAATAATGTACGCGTACCATAATATATGTGGAAATAAAAAATCATCAGTGTTCTTTACCACAGAACGCTCATCATATGGTGATTGGTTCTGTGTTTATTGGTGTCGTATAGCCATCGTTTTGCCGATGAGATAAAAGGCTGTGTAAGGAAAGAACGATAGGCAAGACACCGAAAAGACAGCAGCAAGTGTGCAAAAAATCTGCGAAAATGGCAGAATATGCCGCACAGAAAGACAAATGAACGAAACGCTATTAAATAATTGAAAAGTAATATTGGTTAAGAAAAATAAAAAAGAGCAATGAGTTTTCTATTATATTTAGAATATGTGTTATCTTTGCCCGACAAAGTGAAATGAAGCCAAAAAATGCTTCCAACAGCAAAACGGATGGCAAGCATGTATGGTTTCAGCTGACAAGCCCTTTGTGGTTAGAAATAGATAGAATGCGCTTGCATAAAGTATTGGCAATAGGCAGGGCGGAACGCTTCTCGCCAAACTCGGTGGAAAAAGACGCCGCTATCCTCGCGAGTGTGTGTGACGAACTCACACAGATGGGATGCAAAGTGGAAACCGTAGGCGAAAACGATTTTGCGGCAGCTGCCGACCGGACGGAAATGTCTTGGCAACTGTGCCTGACAATGGGACGAAGCAGACAACTACTCTCCATACTGCACGAAATGGAAAGCAACGGCTGCACGGTGGTGAACAGCAGTGAGAGCGTGGAAGTGTGTTGCAACAGAAGAAAGCTCAATACGATACTTGAAAATGCAGGAGTGACATTGCCTCCCGACAACGGCAGGCATGGCTGGTGGCTGAAAAGAGCCGACGGCGTGGCTGAAGGTCCGGGAGATGTAAGGTTTGCTGCCGACGAAATAGAGAAAAATGCACATATGGAAGACATGATCCTATCATAAATCACAGACATTCTGGTGAGCGCACACCTACCGGGCGCCCTGCTGAAATTCTACGGAGTGCGCCCAGCGGGCTTCTTCCGATTCTATTATCCCGGCGATGACGGACAGTGGAAATTCGGCGACGAAAGCCGTAACGGCATACCACGACATTACCGCTTCGACACCAGGATGCTATATGACATGGCAGAAAAAGCGGCAAAGGCTACAGGAACGGACGTTTACGGAGGCGACTGCATAGTGCAAGAGAATGGAACAATAAGCGTTATCGACTTCAACGACTGGCCGAGCTTTGCAAGATGCAGAAACGAAGCGGCAAAAGCCATCGCGCAAATGGCTGTGCAACGAATGGAATACCGAAACACACAAGACTGTGAGAAAGAATATTGATTGAACATGGCGGCTAACGGAGAAGAAACAAAAGGATATATCTTCGACTACGGAGGCACGCTCGACACGGGCGGATGCCACTGGGGACGAAGAATATGGCATGCGTATGAACAGGAAAAAGTGCCTGTGAGCGAGGCTCTCTTCCGCGAGGCTTACGTCTACGCCGAAAGAGAACTGGGAAAAAATCCCATCATACAGCCCGACTATACGTTCAGAAAAACCCTGTCGGTGAAACTGAGAATAGAAATGGAATATATCTCGGAACGACAGGACGGTTTCAATATCGATGACTGGCATAACGCTGTGCTCGACAATCTCTACGCCGCCACTTCCGCCGAAACGGCAAGAAGCAAAAAGGTTCTCGAACGCTTGAAAGCAGAGAAACCGATGGTGCTGGTGAGCAATTTCTATGGCAACATAAGTACGGTGCTGGCAGAATTCAAACTCGACGGCATCTTCGGAAGCATAATAGAAAGTGCCGTCGTGGGCGTAAGAAAACCTGACCCGCGCATTTTCACGCTCGGAGTGGACGCGCTACGCCTCAACCCCGAAGAGGTAACGGTGGTGGGCGACAGCTACGACAAAGACATCCTGCCCGCACACAAAGCCGGTTGCAGAACAGTCTGGATGAAAGGAGAGCCTTGGAACGACGCTGATATGATCGATTCGTCGGCTGCCGACAGGGTGATAACCTCATTGGATGAATTATTATAAATGCAAAACATACTTAAAACAGTAAGGTAATGAAACAAACTAATGTAAAGCCGGCTGACGGCAAGTTAGGTATCTTAGTTGTCGGCAACGGCGCTGTTGCCACAACATTCATGACCGGTGTGCTAATGGCGCGCCGTGGATTGACTAAGCCTGTAGGCTCAATGACCCAGTATGACAAGATCCGCGTGGGAAGCGGCGATAACAAGAAGTATTTGAGCTACGGAGAAATCGTACCACTGACCAAACTGGACGACATCGTCTTCGGCACATGGGATGTTTATCCGCAGAATGCTTACCAGGCAGCGATGTACGCCGAGGTTCTCAAGGAAAAAGACATCAATCCTGTGAAGGACGAACTCGAGAAAATCGTCCCGATGAAAGCCGCTTTCGATAAGAACTACGCCAAGCGTCTTGATGGCGACAACGTAAAGAACTGCGCCACACGCTGGGAGATGGTTGAGGAACTGAGGAAAGACATGCGCGACTTCAAGGAGAAGAACGGTTGCGCACGTATCGTTGTGATATGGGCTGCATCAACCGAAATCTACGTTCCTGTATATGAGCCCGTGCACGGCACCCTCGATGCACTCGAAAAGGCAATGAAGGCAGATGACCGCGAGCACATCGCACCGTCAATGTGCTATGCTTATGCTGCACTTGTGGAGGGCGCTCCTTTCATTATGGGTGCTCCCAACACCACTGTGGACATACCGGCAATGTGGGAACTGGCAGAAAAGACACAGATGCCTATCGCAGGAAAGGATTTCAAGACCGGACAGACACTCGTAAAGAGCGGATTCGCTCCCATCATAGGCACACGCTGTCTTGGACTTAACGGATGGTTCTCTACAAACATCCTCGGAAACAGAGACGGTCTGGTGCTCGACGAGCCGGCAAACTTCCGCACAAAGGAGGTGAGCAAGCTTTCTACACTCGAGACTATTCTGAAACCGGAGGACCAGCCCGACCTTTACAGCGACTATTACCACAAGGTGAGAATCAACTACTATCCGCCGCGCAACGACAATAAGGAAGGATGGGACAACATTGACATCTTCGGATGGATGGGATATCCTATGCAGATAAAGATAAACTTCCTTTGCCGTGACTCGATACTTGCCGCTCCGCTGTTGCTCGACCTCTGTCTGTTGAGCGATCTCGCTGCAAGAGCAGGACGCTTCGGCACACAGCGCTTCTTGAGCTTCTACTTAAAGAGCCCGATGCACGACTATACCCGTGGCGAAGAGCCTGTAAACAACCTCTACCAGCAGTATACAATGCTGAAGAATGCCATCAGAGAGATGGGCGGATATGAAGCTGACGAGGAAATAGACTAAACGAAACGCCATCCGCAGCCGGTGAAAACACGGCAAGAGGCGGTAAGGCTTATTACTGATATTTTGTTTCCCTATAATCCTTCAAGGAGAAAGGGTGGGGTGAAAGTAACTAACACACCGACAAACGCCGTTCTTCCCCTTTGTGGGATTATAGGGAACTCTTTTCAAAAAGGGTCGAAATATAAGACAATACAGGAACTCTGACCCGCAATCAACAACAATATTCCGGTGGGAATTGATAGAGAACCCGCCCTTAAAGATAAAAAGATTTGGGTAATTGCAGATTGTTTTTTATTACGTTGCTGCTTCTGATGCTTGCAACTCTGCCTTTGAATGCCCAGCAACTGACCGGTTACATCATCGATGACGCTACGGGTGACAGCATACCGTACGCCAGCGCGGTGTATCGCGGACACAATGTTGCCGTGGCTTCAAACATCAACGGACGTTATTCCATAGCACGCCACAACGGATGGCAGCTTACTTTCAGTGCCGTAGGCTACATCGAACAGACCATTACCATAGATGCCAATACTAAAAACACACTTAACGTGAGGCTGAAGACCGACAGCAGAACGCTGAAGGAAGTGACGGTGAAAGCCAAACGACAGCGATACAGCAGAAAAAACAATCCCGCTGTGGAGCTGATGAAGAAGGTAATAGAGCGGAAAAAGCTCACAGACCTTGACAACAAGGACTATTATCAGTATAACAAATACCAGAAAATAACGTTGGCAATCAACGAGATTACCAAAGAAAAACTCGAATCGCCAAAATATAAAAAGGCAGCCTGGCTGAAAGATCAGGTGGAACTTTGCCAATATAACAACAAACTCATTCTGCCTGTCTCCGTGGATGAGACGGTGACACAGAAGATTTACAGAAAAGACCCGCACACCGAGAAAAACATTATAAAGGGACAGAACTCCTCGGGAGTGAACGATCTTTTCCAGACTGGTGACATTCTTACTACAACCCTGAAGGATGTGTTCACCGATGTGAACATTTACGACGACCAGGTGAGGCTCCTTCAGTATCCGTTTACGTCGCCTATAGGAAAAGATGCCATCGGATTTTACCGCTATTACATAGAAGATACATTGTTTGTCGAGCGGGACAAATGTATACATCTGCATTTTCTTCCCAACAACCAGCAGGACTTTGGCTTTCGTGGCGACATTTACATCCTTGCCGACTCGTCGTATCAGGTGAAGCGTTGCGAGCTTACCATTCCGAGCCGCAGCGATGTCAATTTCGTTGAGAACCTGAAGGTAGAACAGGAATTTACCATGCTGCCCGACAGCACGTGGGTGTTGTCGGTCGATGACATGATAGCAGAGCTGAAGATAGCCAGCTTCATGCAGAAGATAATAGTGATACGAACCACAAGGCTAAGCGATTATGCGTTCGACGAACTACCGAAACAGCTCTTCAAGGGCAAGGCGAAAGAAGTAAAGGAAGCTGATGCGATGATGCGTGACGACGAATTCTGGGGAAAATACCGTCAGGTCAGTCTCACCAAGAGCGAGAGCAAGATGGACGCTTTCGTGCATAACCTCGAGCAGATAAAGGGATTCAAGTATATTATCTTCGGTCTAAAGGCCTTTATAGAGAACTTTGTTGAGACGGGAAACCCGAGCAAGGTAGATATCGGACCTATAAACACCATGTTTACAAGCAACTTTGTAGACGGACTGCGCACCAGAGTAAGTGCCCAGACCACCGCAAAGCTGAACAAGCAGTGGTTCGCGTCCGGATATTATGCCCACGGCTGGGGAAGTCACAAGAACTATTATAAGGGAGAACTCACCTATTCGTTCAACAAGAAGGAGTATTTGCCGCGCGAATTTCCCAAGCGCACGCTGTCGTTAATGTCTACTTACGATGTGTGCTCACCCTCCGACAAGTTCATGCGTACGGACAAGGATAACGTTTTCACCTCGTTCAAGTGGGCGGAGGTGAACGAGATGATGTTCTACAACAAGCAGGAACTTTCGTTTGAACGTGAGGAAGACTGGGGCTTCAAGACTACGCTCGCCGTGAAGACCGAAGAGAACGAGGCTTGCGGTCAGTTGTATTTCACGCCAATGACTGATTATACAAGGTGGAGCACAGCTCCGGTGTCTGTTTCGCCCGATGCTCCGGCGGCTACCCCCATTCCCTCCACGCGTTTCCGTACCACCGAGTTGCGTGCCGAGTTGCGCTTTGCTCCCGGCGAGACATATATCAACACCAAGCAGCGCCGTCTGAAGATAAACCTCGATGCACCCGTCTTCACTGTCGGTCATACGTTGGGACTGAAAGATGTGCTGGGCGGCGACTACCGCTACAACTACACCGAGGTGAGCATTTACAAGCGTTTCTGGATGAACAGTTGGGGAAAGATAGACTGCTATCTGCGCGGAGGAATACAGTGGAACAAGGTGCCATATCCGTTGCTTTGCATGCCTGCCACCAACCTTTCATACATCATTCAGGACTATACTTTCCAGCTCATCAACAATATGGAGTTCCTCAACGACCGCTTTGCAAGTGCCGAAGTGAGCTGGGACTTCAACGGAAAGCTCTTCAACCGCATTCCGCTTATCAAGAAGCTGAAGTGGAGAGAATATATTGCCGTAAAGTGTTTGTGGGGAGAACTCACCGACAAGAACAATCCTTTCCTGCCCCAGAATGCCGACGACAATGTGCTGATGATGTTTCCAAAGGGCTCGCATGTGATGAATCCTGATGAACCTTACGTGGAACTTGCGCTCGGAATACATAATATTTTCAAGATTGTTCATGTTGAATACGTTCGCCGTCTCAACTATCTCGACTTGCCCACCGCCCATAAGCACGGTGTGCGCTTCATGATAAGAATGACATTCTGATATATCCGTACATTTTATCCCATTACATATTCGGCCCATTACCGGGCATCAGTCTTCCAATGCGGCTTCTCTGTTACAGAAGCCGCATTGTAATTAATGTGCCGTACATACGTAACGGTTTTTAATCCAATATGGAATCATATACCTATTTAGGTTAAATAACAACGGTGTAATTTTTTCTTTTCATTAATAATTCGTAATTTTGCCGTCCATATCAAAATAGTTACATAATGAAATATGCAGTTATAGCGGCAGGCGAGGGCAGCCGGTTGGCAGCCGAGGGCATTGCAGAGCCCAAGCCTCTCGTGCGTGTTGGCGGCGAGCCGCTCATAGACAGACTTATACGCGTGTTTATGGACAATGAAGCCGAAGAGATTGTTGTTATTTGCAACGACATCACGTCGCAGGTTAGCCGCCATCTTACGCAGATTCAGCGTGACGGGCTCAACGGACGCCCCGTTCCATTGCGCTTTGTGGTGAAAAGCACGCCAAGTTCCATGCACAGCTTTTACGAGATAAGCAGCCTTCTCGGTGACAGACCGTTTTGCCTGACCACAGTAGACACCATATTCCGCGAGCAGGAGTTTGCCGGATACGTGGCGGATTTCCGCAAAACGGTGGTGGAAGAAGACTCTGCCGACGGACTGATGGGCGTGACCGATTATATAGACGACGAGAAGCCCCTTTATGTAGACACCGACCGTGACCTCAACATCACCGCCTTTCTTGACCGTTCCGACACCTGTCCGCTCATATCCGGAGGCATTTACGGGCTCACCTCGTCGGCAATAGACACCCTTCGCTCCTGTATAGAGCGTGGAGAGAGCCGTATGCGCAACTTCCAGCGCGCCCTCATTGCCGACGGATGCCGCCTGAAGGCATGGAAATTCTCAAAGGTGCTCGACATCGACCATGCCGGCGACATACTTAAGGCGGAGCAATTCCTTAACAGTTAGCATTTTTTTTTTGTACACGTTTCAATAAGTCTGTCATCACGGCAGACACCTTATTATATTATAATACAATGCAGACAAAATTCAGTGAGATGCTGCGCGCATCTTTCAAGTCAGCCGATACGGAAGAGTGGCTCGACGTTTATTTCACACGTCCCATCGGACTTGCCTTTGCCCTGCTGTGGGCACGTCTCGGCGTACACCCCAATGTGATAACTATACTCTCCATGTTTCTCGGACTGGGCGCCGGATGGATGTTCTATTATACCGACCTGTGGCACAACATTGCAGGCATCATACTGCTGATGTTTGCCAATTTCTGTGACAGCACCGACGGACAGCTCGCCCGCATGACTGGCAAGAAGACCCTTGTGGGAAGAGTTCTTGACGGCTTGGCAAGCGATGTGTGGTTTTTTGCCGTATATCTCGGCATTGTCTTCCGTCTCTTTCCGCAGGACATTCCCTTCCTTCCCGGTGTTAAATGGGGCTGGTGGGCTTTACTGCTCTGTGCCATAGCCGGACTGATATGCCACTCTATGCAGTGTCGTCTTGCCGACTACTACCGTCAGATACACCTCTACTTCCTGCTCGGCAAGAGCAACAGCGAGTTTGACAACTACGAGTCGCAGCACGCCATCTACGAGAGCCTGCCCAAGAAGGGTGCTTTCTGGGCGCGTGCCTTCTACGGCAACTATGCCAAATACTGCCGTGCGCAGGAGAAGAGCACACCCTGTTTCCAGCAATTCTACAGTAACATAAAGGCACGTTACCCCGAAGTGGGCGACATGCCACAGGAACTGCGTGACGACTTCCGCCGTGGATCGCTGCCGCTCATGAAGTATACCAACCTGCTCACACACAATTCCAGAGCCATAACACTCTTCATTGGCTGTCTGCTCAACGTTCCCTACATCTATCCCCTTTTTGAGATAGTGGTACTCTCGGCAATCTATTGGTACATGCACCGCCGTCATGAGGCCCTGTGTGTCCGTCTCAACGAGAAGTATGGTCGATGAGAGCCTTGCGGCTGTCCATATCGCTTGTTCTTGCGGTGCTGTCGGCGGCTGTGTGCCGTGGCGCAGCATCCGTTCCCAATGATATTGCCGGTGCAGAAGCCGGTGCCGCCGATACCGTGAAGTGGTATGACCGTGTGCAGCGCCTTGACGGACTTACCGTTACAGCCACGCGGAAGCGCTATGTAAGGAAAAACAATTCTGCCGTAGAACTTATGCGTAAGGTGATAGCTGCCCGGCGCAAGTTCGACATATCGTCGTCCGACTACCGTTCTTTCGACAAGTATCAGAAGATAACGCTTGCGTCAAACGACATATCGCCGCGCGATCTCGCCTCCGGAATACTTTCGGAAATCCCCGACGTGTACAGCAGGGTGGAATTCTGCCCTTACAACCAGAAACTCATACTGCCGGTAATGATGACCGAGACAGTCACGCACACCATTGCCGCCGCCCATCCCAAAAGACAGCGTGAGATAGTGACCGGCGAACGGGCTGAGGGCGTGAACAATATGTTTCAGTCGGGCGACCTTCTCGTCGTGGCGCTGAAAGATTTCTTCTCTGACGTCAATGTGTGCGACAACCGCATACGTCTTCTGCAGCAGCATTTTGTGTCGCCCGTGGCTGACGATGCCATCAGCTTCTACCGTTATTACATCATCGACACACTCTCTGTGGGCGCCAATCGCTGCATCCATCTTTCCTTTTTCCCTGACAACAGCCGCGATGTGGGCTTCTGTGGCGACATCTACGTGCTTGCCGACTCCACGTACAGACTGAAACGTTGCGAGATGAGTGTGCCCGTGCAGAGCGAGCTCAATTTCATTGACGGCATGTACATAGGGCAGGAGTTCGATATGCTGCCCGACGGGCGTCCGGCTCTCGTGGCAGACAACATGCTGATAGAGCTGAAACTCTTCGACTTTATGCAGAAAGCCGTAGTGATACGCAACACAACCATAAGCGGATATGCCTTTGATGCCATTCCCGACGAACGCTTCTCGCTGTACGAAAAGGCGCAGACGGAGCGTGAGGCAAGACAGCGCGACGACAGTTTCTGGCTGCACAGGCGCAGTGACGCGCTCTCACGCGGCGAGCAAACCCTGCACGAACTTGTTTCGGGTATGGGTTCTTCGGGCAACAAAAAGCTGCTCATGACACTGCTGAAGATAGTGGTCGAAAACTATGTGGAAGCCGGAACGAAGGCACATCCGGGCAAGTTCGACATAGGTCCCGTAACAAGCACTTTATCGACAAATGCCGTAGACGGCTTGCGCCTGCGTATCGGCGGACAGACCAATGCCCGCCTGTGCAGCCGCTTCTTCCTTAACGGATACTATGCGCACGGCATGAAGAGCCACGAACACTATTATAAGGCAGAAGCGACGTGGTCGATGAACGAAAAGAAGTATCTTCCGCGCGAATTCCCTATGCGCAACATCACGTTCACGTCCGTACGCGATGTGCAGCTGCCCTCCGACAGATTCCTCTCCATCGAGAAAGACAACGTCTTCGCGTCGCTCAAGTGGACCAATGCCGACGCCATGATGTGCAGTAACAGTCAGCAGCTCAAGGCAGAAAGGGAGGAACTCTTCGGACTGCGCACCACGCTGTCGCTGAAAACGGAGAAGATAGAACCTCGCGGCACCCTCGTGTTCGGCAGCATGTACGGCGTGGTACCGCGTAACACCTGTGCCGACGGTCTGCGCACCACCGAAATGCGTGCCGAACTGCGTTATGCGCCCGGCGAGAAGTTTGTGAGCACCAAGCAGATGCGACGCAAGATAAACTTCGATGCGCCGGTTCTCACGCTCAGCCATGCACTCGGAGTGAAGGGCGTGCTCGGGAGCGACTGCCGCTATAACCTTACCGAGCTGTCACTCTTCCGGCGTTTCCATATGAGCAGCTGGGGCAAGGTGGACATAAGCGTGGCGGCGGCAGCCCAATGGAATCAGGTGCCCTATCCGTTGCTGCTCATGCCGGCATCCAATCTGTCGTATGTGTCGCAGACCGGCATGTTCTCGCTCCTCTCTAACATGGAGTTTCTCTCTGACCGCAGCCTCTCCGCACATCTGTCCTGGGATATCAACGGAAAACTATTCAACCGCCTGCCACTGCTCTGCAGACTCAAGTGGCGCGAATACATAGCCGTAAAGGTGCTCTGGGCAGAACTTACCGACAAGAACAATCCTATGCTACCGTGCAATGCCCGCAGTTCGCTGCTCATGCCGCTGCCCTCATGGAGCAGTGCGGCACGCGCCGACCGTCCCTATGTAGAGATGGCTTTAGGCATACACAACATCTTCCGCTTCCTTCATGTAGAGTACGTGCGCCGTCTCACCTGTCTCGATATGCCCGCCGCCACACGCCATGGAGTGCGCTTCAGGGCGAGTGTGAAGTTCTGAAAGGCATGCTCGCGTGCGTACAAAAGCCGCAAAACAGGCGATTACTGCTGGCGGAATGCGGCGTTTTCGGTTTTTTCATGTACATTTGCACCCAAGAATATGGAACAACAGAACGTAATTATATCAGAAAATCTGCGGGCGGCACTCACCGAAGCCATTGCCCGTGAGCCCCACGACAGGCTTTTCGTGCTCGTGGACGAAACCACCGAAAAGCTTTGTCTGCCACTTGTTGCAGACTTCGAGTGTATGAGTGGGGCACAGAAGATAGTGATTGGCGCGGGAGACACGCACAAGAATCTCGAAACCATTGCCCACGTGTGGACCGAACTGGGGCGTTTCGGCGGCACCAGACATTCGCTCATGGTCAATCTCGGCGGAGGCATGGTGACAGACCTCGGCGGATTTGCTGCCTCCACATTCAAGCGGGGTATAGCATACATCAATATCCCTACTACCCTGCTCTCTATGGTGGATGCTTCCGTGGGAGGCAAGACCGGAATAAACTTCGGCGGACTGAAAAACGAAATCGGAGTGTTCAACAACGCAAAGACTGTCATTCTCGACACCGTCTTCCTGCGCACCATGGACGATGAGAACATACGCTCGGGATATGCGGAGATGCTGAAACACGGTCTTATCAACAACGAGAAGATGTGGGCAGAACTCCTCAATTTCAGTCTCGACAAGCCCGACCTCGACGCTTTGAGGCGTATGGTGGCAGAGTCGGTAGCCGTCAAGGAACGCATAGTGCTCGCTGACCCTACCGAACACGGACTGCGCAAAGCCCTCAACCTTGGGCACACTGCCGGACATGCCTTCGAATCGCTCGCCATGCGCAGAGGAACACCCGTGCTGCACGGCTATGCCGTGGCTTACGGACTGGTGTGCGAGCTGTATCTCAGTGCCGTAAAGACGGGATTCCCCACAGAACGGATGCGCCAGACTGTGGCGTTCATCAATTCGCGCTATGGCAGGATGAACATATCGTGCGACGACTACGAACAGCTGATAGAACTCATGACGCACGACAAGAAGAATACGGCGGGAACCATAAACTTCACGTTGCTCGGAGGCATAGGAGACATACTCATCGACCGCACCGCCACGCGTGACGAGATAACGGAGGCACTCGACTTCTATCGTGAAAGCTGCTGACACCATAAACATACAATGGTTTCTGCATGGAGATAACCCCTATAGCATATTTCCGCTCACCGTTTACATCTAAATTCGGCATTCCGAGGCAGAGCGGACTCGTGGAAAATCTGCGCGGACACATAGTCTTCTGCGACGAATACCGCAATGTCGAGGCTCTGCGCGGACTTTCCGACTTCGACTATATGTGGCTTATATGGGGCTTTTCTGCCAACGTGGATGCCCCGAAACATCCCACCGTGCGCCCTCCGCGACTTGGAGGTAACAGGCGTATGGGTGTTTTTGCCACGCGTTCGCCTTTCCGTCCCAACAACCTTGGCTTGTCATCGGTGAAGATAGAGGCTGTGGATACCGACTCCACGGACGGTCCGGTGATTGTGGTGAGCGGCGCCGATCTCATGGACGGCACACCCATCTACGACATCAAACCCTACATCGAGGAGGTGGACAGCCATAGTGGAGTGCGCAGCGGCTTTACCGACACTGACGCATGGCAGAAACTGACGGTGGAGGTGCCCGACGAAGTGGCACGCCTCTTCAAGACCGACGAGCTCCAGGCTCTTGTCAAGACGCTCGAACTCGATCCGCGACCGCATTATCACGATGATGACAACCGGATATATGGCATGCCTTTCGCCCGTTACGACGTGCGCTTCAGTGTGAGCGGCGGAGTGCTCCGCGTGACCGCTGCCGTTCCAGTTGAAGGCAAAGTGTGAACCCAAAGCAGTAATTGGCGTTATCATCATTACAGATATCTAAATCGGAGCATCGTCCGTTTGTTCCGGTATAATGACAGGTTTGAGTTTGTCATCGTAACAGCCTGATAACCTATTTGGCTTTAACCCGATAGACAAACAATAATGGAAGTTTTATCGTGAAAAAATCAAATCTTGCAACACACAGTGTGCAGTGTGATGCAACACGTATAACATTTATTTACTTTTATGAAAAATCTTGACTTTAACGTGTGTTA
>CAMTJK010000072.1 GCA_947072805.1 uncultured Prevotella sp. | reverse complement strand
ACGTCGTATTGGCATCGCCATTACGATGAAATCGCATTGCGATTTCGACGTAACGGCGATGCGATAAAAGCTATATCGCAATGAGCTCACGTACGTAATGGCAAACCGATGAAATGGTATTATATCGCAAAACGCGTAACTCACTGACTATCAGCGCTCCCTATTTGAGAGTAAAAACGCCAATTTTCGCGTCGTAGGTTACAAATCGAGGTTGGGGTGCCGATTAACACACGTTAAAGTAAACATTTTTCATAAAAGCAAATAAATGTTATACGTGTTATTTCAACAGTAGAAATTAAGACGAAACAAATCATTTTCTAATGACAGATTGGGTATAATGAGCGTTTTGGGTTAAAGCCAAAAAGGGCGGACTCCTGAAAATGAAATCCGCCCCGGTATTGTTCAAAAAATATGAGTTGTTATCATCATAGCCCTAATGAACGATTTGGATCTAACGGGCAATGACAAGAAACCGCTACAACTTCAACAAGTCGTCTATTTCTGCGATTTCATCCTCGTCAAACCACTTGGAAAGCTTTGACTTTGCCTTGTCCTTAATCTCCGGTTCAATGTTTGTCCATACCTTTTTCAATACATATACAAGCACCGCAAGATCGTCAGTAAGCCCCACAATAGGTATTGCGTCGGGGATTACATCAAGAGGACTTATCATATAGCCCAATGCTCCCACAATGATAGCCTTATCGGTCTTAGATACCTTGGAGCTCTGCAGCGTGTAATACAGAATCAACGCTGCATAAACCAATTTTGCTCCGGCGCGTTTGGCTATTCTTGATATTTTTTCCGTAAAATCACTTGCCGAAAACTTATCGGCATAACTCATAAAATCAGGTAGTTCCATATTAATATGTTTTTATGTTTATTTTCTTATTCTTATTATTCTGATACCCGTGTGAGTGGGATGTTTCGACAGATACATGTGAAGTGTCATCGGTTCTTCCACCACTTGCTTGTGAAGCATAGAAGCGTTGAGCAGATGCAAACCGTCTTCGCGCCATACAGCAAATCCGAGATGGGCTATATCGAGCCCTTTCTTGCTGCTTGTAATGGCTATGATATCACCGTCTTTCACTGTATTACGCAACGTCCCGGTGTTCAGCACCGCGTTCTTTGGTATATATCGATAACGGTTTCCGGTGAGATTTTTCTCCTGTTTGCTTATCTCGCCTATAAAATCCGGATGTGCAACCAATGCCTTGTATTTGGAGCTGTTCCTACTCATGAAGTATATGTCAAGAACCTGTTCACGTGAGAATGGAGGGTTGGGCTGCTGAACTTCATCGACAAGTTGCATTCTGACCTTATCGTCTATCCAATCAGAGAAATAATGAAGCCTGCTCGTGTATCCGCACAACCGTCCGTCCCTATATCTTAAACTCATAAGCGCATTGAGATAATCACGATAAGTATACAGATTTCTGTATGTGCACAAGACAAGAGCCGTTACATTCTCGACGAGAGTGGTACAATCGAGCTCTCTTGTATTCACTATAAGGCGCTCGTCATCAAACAGTTCAAGTGTGTGAGCCACATACGGGCGTCCTATGAACTTGCGGGCAAAGAATAAAGGGAAATTGGTTGTGCGAGGCTGTTGGGCAGCCTCATCGAGAATACTTTCGATGAAAATGCTGTCTGCCTCTGTGGCATATACTACAGACTGACCGTCGGACGATGTGGAGCGGGTACCATCCGTATGTGAGGCTTGCATGTGAACAGCGACACAAGTCAAGAGACATATTATTATAAACCGTTTCATTTGTTTTTGTATTTCTTTTTCTTCCCGAAATTACACCCTATATACAAATTCAGGCTTCCGAACGTATTATTTGCCGAGAAGCGCGACTTGTGATAGTTATACGATCGGATGATACCACTGAAACCGGCATACCACTGTGTATTGTTGTATACAAGTCCGAAACGTCCGATGCCATCGATATTGAAATTGTTGAAATTAAATCCGAGCACACTACTATCGTACATGTCACCGTGTGAATGCTTGTACGCCACAGCTACGGCACCACTGGCACAAAACAGAAAATCTTTTGCAAACACCCAGTTGTAGGCATAACCGCAGGAGACACTCAGGTCGTAATACTGCACTCTTCTGAACATCAGTCCGCTATCCACCTGAACAGAATTGGAGTTTACCTTTGATTCTACTATTTCATGAAGTTTCTTGTAATCCAGTTCGAGACTGTTTTTGGTATACCCTACCCCTGCAATAAGCGAACCGCAACTTATCTTCTGGCATGTACTTTGAGCGAAAGCAGCCGGATACGAAAAGCGTTTGTGATTGAAGATGTAATACATGTCCAATCCGGTTATTCCTACGCTGATGCCGTCGAACGGCACTCCGTTGAGCTCGGAGGCATCAATTCCGGGCCCCATCTTTGCATCGCGAATCTTGTAATCACTGCCGGTGCGGCGGTAGAAGAAATCTACACCTATCTGTGAGCTGTAAACGCTGAAGTCTAGTTCCCTCTTTCCATTCCTGTCGCTGAAACCTACACTTTTCAAGTCGAAAGTATAACCAAGAAAGAACCAGCGCCAGCCAAAGTATGGTCCCACTTTCATGATAACATCCGGCGAGAAAGTAACCGATTGTCCGTTCTCTCCTTTCAAGCTGTAAATATCGTAAGTGGAAGTGGTCTGGAGCATGACCGTATAATTGTAGTGTTGCGGCTCTATATAATTGGTATCAATCTCGCTGAATCCTCTTATCAGCCGTTTCAAAGCTCCCATCTTTTTTTTCTTTGGCGTTACTTCCT
The DNA here is from genome assembly GCA_947072805.1 of uncultured Prevotella sp. Lineage (GTDB taxonomy): Bacteria > Bacteroidota > Bacteroidia > Bacteroidales > Bacteroidaceae > Prevotella. The sequence goes on along the minus strand of CAMTJK010000072.1, from coordinate 10,048 downwards.
TATTGTCAATATTGTCCTTTCCATCTGCAACGACATCTACAGAAAAGCAACAGAGCAATATGAAAAAAAGCCAACACCTCATCGATTTTCAGAATTTTCCCAATATCCGGTCCATTACCCAGTTTACTGGCGTTGCCGAAACTGCTGTACACAGGCAAACACCCCTACCCTGCAGATGCTCCACCACATTCTTTATCAACGGATACTGTACATGCGGTGGATTGGGTATCACTATGCTCTGCTTTCCTTCTGATGTATGTAACTGTATCGGGTCGTAATTGAATACAGAAAAGCCCACCTGCCCCTTGTCACCCACGATGTCTATACGGTCTTCTCTTGCAGAATCGTATGCGACAAAACACCATGAACCGCTTCCGGGTAAGCCGTTTTCAAACTTGAAGCACGCGCTCACCGAATCTTCTGCCTCATACATACCGGCACGATTGGCACATATGCCGTTGGCTTCGGTGATGACGCCGAAGAAATATTGCAAAAGATCAAGCTGATGCGGAGCAAGGTCGTAGAAATATCCGCCACCGGCAATGTCGGGCTGTAAACGCCACGGCTGATTTCCGGCATGCTGGTAGTCAAGGTCGCGCGGCGGAACGGCAAAATGTATGTGAACGCTTATCACCTTGCCTATGACACCGCTTTCTATAATATCTTTAACTTTGAGGAAATAAGGAAGATAACGCCGGTAATAAGCTACAAAGCAAGGTACACCAGTCTGTTCGCTGACACGATTTACACGAGCACAATCTTCATAACTTGCAGCGAGAGGCTTTTCAACATATACCGGCTTGCCGGCTTTCATTGCCATAATGGCAAAGGTAGCATGACTTGACGGTGGGGTGGCTATATAGACGGCATTCACATCAGGATCGTCAATAAGTTCCTGGGCATCGTTATACCATTTGTTTATATTGTGCCGTTCGGCATAGCTTCGGGCCTTGTCGGCACTTCGGCTCATTACCGCCTCTACCATAGAGCCCTCGACCTCGCTGAAAGCGGGTCCGCTCTTCTTCTCGGTCACCTCTCCACAGCCGATAAAACCCCACTTTACTATTTTCATAATAAGTATTAATTAGTGCGCAAAGATACGAAAAAAACAGTACCTTTGCAACACTCAAATAAGATTAATAACAATTTTATGGGAAATAACACGTCCGATACTTCATTATTCAAAACCCGCAGTACGGGAGCCTGCATAAAATCGGGGCTTAATCTTTTCACAGCCAACTTCAAAAACATCTTCAAATATACATGGAAGGCAGCACTTCTCTCAACTATAATTTGCGGTCTTATCATTGCCTATAACTTCAGCGTACTCTTTGACATACTGAAAGGCTCGGCACAAACCGAAAACAATAGTTCTTTGTTCTTGATTCTTATTGCCGAGGGAATTTATATAGTAGCATGTAGTTTAGTTATGAAGCCGCTTTATGACCATAAAAAACTCGGACACATTCCCGCCAATCATAAGCTTTTATCCCTCAAGTCTTTATTTGCACGCAAGAGCGAAATTACAGGATGTATGCTGTCTGCGATAAAAGCACCTTTCACAGCTCTTCGCAAACGCAACAGTCTGTCACATGCTCAAGCAAAACCGCTGCTATTCTTTTTTCACAACCCTGCATGGAGATACGTAAAGGCTTCCTGCTTCTTCATGATAATCCTCTGTGTACTGACATTTATCATCAGCTGGGGGGTCTTCAAATACTCAATCTCACACGAAATGTCGCAGACAGTACTGATATCATCGGCGATTGCTTTCTTACTCGTGACACTCCTCATTTCTGTCCCTATTCCTTTTATAAGCACGAGATACTCTATGGACTGCAAATTACGCTTCTGGCGCAGTCTGATTTCAAGCTATGGACTGGCGTTTCGATATTCCTTCAAGATTTATCTGCTATTCATTATATATGTGCTGGTTTATATCATTGTTGGATGCATGATGCTACTTCCGCTATTCGTACTCGCGCTTGCACTCTCCACGGCTCTGTCCGGAGCCATAGCCTATGGAGATCCGCTCAATCTGCCTGACTATATGGTCTATATCATCGGAGGTACGGTTGCGGTGGAACTGTTTTTCCTTTATTATCTGATACAGGCATCGACATTCCCAATATATTATCTGTATGGTTCTATTGAAATGCGCGAGAAGAATCGCAAAAACTCCAAGAGGCAACAATCGCCGACAAAAAACTGACCATACAAAAATTACATAACTGATGAAAAAAATATTGTTCATTGACCGCGACGGCACTCTCATAGAAGAGCCCGCCGACGAACAGATTGACGACTTCGCCAAACTGAAATTCACGAAAGGAGTGTTTCGCAACCTCGGTTTTATACATTCAAAACTTGATTTTGAATTTGTAATGGTGTCAAATCAGGACGGACTGGGCACCAACTCATTCCCGGAAAACACGTTTTGGCCTGTACACAACTTCATACTGCAAACACTTGAGGGAGAAGGTATTACATTCGACGATATTCTTATAGACCGACATTTTCCGGAAGACAATGCACCCACACGCAAACCGGCAATCGGCATGGTGGAAAAATATATAAACGACAAGCAATACGACATAGCCGGCAGCTACGTTATTGGCGACAGAGAGACAGATATGCTTTTTGCCCAAAACATAGGCTGCAAATCTCTAATATTAGGGAAGAACGGCATGGACTGGGATAAAATCGCTGAAATTTTATTTGCCGGAGAACGCATTGCCGAAGTGATGCGCACTACAAAAGAAACCGATATTTACGTAAAGCTAAATCTTGATGGGACCGGGGCTTGCGACATTTCCACCGGACTGGGATTTTTCGATCACATGCTCGAACAGATAGGCAAGCACGGTATGATGGACCTTACCGTTCACACGAAAGGTGATCTGGAAGTGGACGAACACCATACCATCGAAGACACAGCCCTTGCCTTAGGCGAATGTATTCTGAAAGCTCTTGGCGACAAACGCGGTATAGAGCGCTACGGTTACTGCCTGCCTATGGACGACTGCCTATGTTCGGTAGCACTCGATTTCGGAGGAAGGCCATGGCTCGTTTGGGATGCCCGGTTTGAACGTGAGAAAATCGGGGATATGCCTACAGAGATGTTCCTGCATTTCTTCAAGAGTTTCAGTGACAGCGCAAGAATGAACCTCAACATAAAGGCTGAAGGCAATAACGAGCATCACAAGATAGAAGGCATTTTCAAGGCTCTTGCACGAAGCTTGAAGATGGCTGTAAAACGCGATATTTATCATTTCGAGCTGCCGAGTACTAAAGGCGTACTTTAAACCCAAATAGTTCATTTGACTGTTATTGGGAAAGATGCCATCGGGAAATAAAAAGGATTGCAAACCATCGCCTTGGATTTCACATGCGATGTGTTTGCAATCCTACTGTTTTTTATGAATCCTGATAAATAGAAATCAGACTTTATTCTGCATTGTTTTCCGGACGCAACTGACGAACAGTCTCTGCGGCACGCCACATTTCCAGATTTCGCATTGCCTCGAGTTCTTTCTCAAGGTTTACACGATAATCGGGCTTCGAGTTGCTGTCGATGGAAATTTGAGCCTCATTACCTGTCTTTACCGAATAGTAGAGCCACTGCATAACAGGTTTGATTGCATCACGGAAACGTGGTGCCCAGTCCAAAGCACCGCGCTGTGCTGTCGTGGAGCAGTTTGCATACATCCAGTCCATACCTTTCTGTGCAAACAGCGGCATAAGACTTTGTGTAAGTTCCTCAACGGTCTCGTTGAAAGCCTCCGAAGGTGAGTGACCATTTTCACGGAGCACCTCATACTGTGCTTCAAGCAGTCCCTCGATAGCACCCATCAGTGAACCGCGTTCACCGGTAAGGTCACTTGTTGCTTCACGCTGGAACGTAGTCTTGAACAGATAACCTGCACCAATTCCTATGCCGAAAGCGATGGTCTTCTCTTCTGCCTTGCCTGTTGCATCCTGATATACAGCATAAGAGCAGTTAAGTCCGCGTCCCTCAAGGAACATTGTGCGAAGTGACGTACCCGAGCCCTTGGGTGCAACGAGAATAACGTCAATGTCACTCGGTGGTACTACACCCGTACGGTCGCTCCAGTTGATGGCGAATCCGTGTGAATAATATAATGTTTTGCCTGCAGTAAGATAAGGCTTGATTGTCGGCCATACCTGAATCTGACCTGCATCAGAAAGAAGCATACAGATAATGGTACCTTTCTGAGCAGCCTCTTCAATAGAGAACAATGTTTTGCCGGGCACCCATCCGTCAGCTACAGCCTTATCGTAAGTCTTTCCGGGACGCTGACCCACAATAACGTTGAAACCGTTGTCACGGAGGTTGCAAGCCTGACCGGGACCCTGGATACCGTAACCGATTACGGCGATTGTCTCATTCTTCAATACTTCACGAGCTTTCTCCAATGAAAATTCTTTGTTGGTGACAACTGTTTCTATAACGCCACCAAAATTCATTTCTGCCATATTGTTTTTGTTTTTATGTGCGGCTCATTCTGAAACCGCGGGTTGTTAAGTTTATTCTCTTATATTATATAAATAACTGCTACAATACAAACAGCCTGTACTCCTATTGCTATACCGCACAAAATCATGCTCACATATCGCTGACATGTCTTTCTGCCTGTATTGGTTTGCAAAAGTATAAAATTAATGCGTAAACACCAAATTAACTTTCAGTTTTCTACAAAAACGAGCCTGCATCTGCAAGTTTCGATATCGTCTGCCCCTTTTGCTTCCGATTTGGTTATGCGTATGAGATATTCATCTGCGGTGATTTGCTCCTTATAGAAGTTCAAGATGTCACCACCATGGCTTTCTGCCACATAAGCAATCTCAAACCTCTTCAGGCGATGGCAGCCATACCATTCCGGAGAAAAAAGGTCAAGCACATGTTCAATATACTTCACTGAATTGATATGTCCGTTTACATCCACGTCATTATAATATGTATGAATGCTGCGTTCCAGCGGGATGTCACTGCCCATCTTCACACGTGAACTCTTTTCTATAAGACATGGTTTCTCCGTTTCTATCCATTCACGGATCTCTCCATCGCGGATGGCAAGTATATCCTGTGGCTGGCGTGTCTCCGTATCAATCATTGCCCATACGCTGCGACCATAGCCAAACACTCGCCCATCCTCTCCGACTATACGGAAATTGCGGTTTGTGAAATAACGCATGGCACCTTCCACCCACGTCTCCACATAAAACCTGGTATATTGCAAGGGCATTTCCTCCATCTCGACTGCAAGACGTGACAAAACCCATGTCTTGTGTAACGGATTGAGATAAGTCATGCCGAAACCACGGTCTGTGGAATGGAAATCGGCAGCATTAAGCAGATGATTGCCAAGGTGTCCCATAAAAAGGCGATGAGAAAAATCGCAATGGAACGGTTCTGCCATGAAAAGATATCTTCCAGTTTTATCCATCAAAATCACTTGTATTGTAATTTATCTTGAGGCTACGCTTCTTTCTCGCTGTTCAAGATATTCGCTTACTTCCTCCTGTTTGCTGCGCGTTACGGCTATTCGCCCCGAGCGGGTGTATTGCAGCATACATCCGAAATCGTTAAGTGCCTTGTAGAGACTGAGAATTTCTTCAGTCTTTCCACTTTTCATGACAATGACATAAGTTGGATTTACTTCGGTGATAGTCGCCTCATGACGTCGTATGGTTCTCGATATTTCCGGATTTCCAAGAACCGAGTCGGTCGCGAGCTTGTAAAGACCGGTCTCGCGGATAAAAAGCTCTTCGTCTGTATAATAGATAGCTTTCACGACATCAATCTTTTTTTCTATCTGGCGCGTTATCTTCGTTATCTGATCTTCATCGCTCCACGCCGTAATTGTATATTTGTGCAGTCCCTCGATGCTTGACGCCGACACGTTCAGGCTTTCTATGTTCACCTGTCTGCGTGTAAAGACTGCCGTTATCTGGTTCAATATACCTGCCAGATTTTCTGAATATACCAGTAATGTATATAATTTCTTATCTTCCATAAATACTTTTTGGGGTGCTCTCTACACCGTAATTATGATTATCATGCCTTGTATGCAGGATTACGTCTGACTGAATGGCGCCAATCAGATGTCTATCGACAACAGCATCTCGTCCACGCTCTTGCCCGGAGGCGTCATAGGAAGCACATTATCATCTTCCTTTATGGCACATTCGAGCAGATAAGGTCCTTTGGTTGAAAGCATATCATCAACAGCCTTCTTCAACTGGCCGCGCTCGGTAACCACACAATAAGGAATATGATATGCCGTAGCTATCTGTCCGTAGTCCGGATTCATCATGCGCGTAAACGACTTTCTATGCTCAAAAAACATATCCTGCCACTGACGCACATTGCCGAGATAGTTATTGTTCATCATTATCATCTTGACAGGAGCCTGTTGTTCCATGATGGTTCCAAGCTCATGTATGCTCATCTGGAAGCCACCGTCACCAGAAAACATACATACCGTGCGTTCGGGAGCACCGAATGTGGCACCGATGGCTGCCGGCAGTCCAAATCCCATCGTGCCAAGACCGCCACTGGTAACTACAGAGCGTTTTTTGTTATACTTGAAATAGCGACATGAGAACATCTGATTCTGTCCCACATCGGTCACCAGAACAGCATTGCCTCCGGTGGCTTCGGCAACGGCATTCACAACCTCACCCATCAGAAGTTCACCATCCTTAGGGTGGATGGCTGGCTCTATGACTGTTGTTCTCTCCCTCTCGTCATACTCCTTGAAGCTGTCACGCCATTCGCGATGATTGTTCTTCTTTAGCAACCGTGTTATGGCCGGCATTGTAACCTTGCAGTCGCCTATTACGGCAACATCGGTTCTTATACACTTGTCTATCTCCGAGCGATCTATGTCGAGGTGTATGATTTTTGCTTGCTTTGCATACGTTGCGGGCAGACCGGTAACTCGGTCACTGAATCTCATTCCTATTGCAATGAGAACGTCGCATTCCTGCTCCTTTACGTTAGGCGCAAAGTTTCCGTGCATACCCAGCATGCCCATGTTTAATGGATGATCCGACGGCAATGCAGACAGTCCGAGTAGTGTACGTGCTGCCGGGATATCGGCTTTCTCGAGAAATTCGATAAGCTCGTTGTGGGCATTACCCAACTCCACGCCCTGGCCAACAAGAGCCAAGGGGCGTTCGGCTCCATTTATCAGTTCGGCGGCAGCGGCTATCGATGTCTCATCAGGTTTGGGATAAGGCACGTAGCTGCGTACAAAATCAACATGCTGGGGTTTCCATTCCGTTGTGTGTACCTGGGCGTTCTTCGGGAAATCGAGAACCACAGGTCCGGGTCTGCCGGTACGGGCAATGTAGAACGCACGGCTTACAGCCCATGCAACATCTTCGGGGCGACGTATCTGATAGCTCCATTTAGATATAGGCTGGGCCACACCCACCAGGTCTACCTCCTGAAATGCATCCGTTCCAAGGGCGCCAGTGCCTACCTGTCCGGCTATAACAACTATCGGGGTCGAGTCGAGCATGGCATCTGCCACACCGGTAAGGGTATTTGTTGCACCCGGACCGCTTGTAACTATACACACGCCCACCTCACCACTAACTCTTGCATAACCTTCCGCCGCATGGGCTGCCGATTGCTCATGACGCACAAGTATGTGATCGAAAGCCTTCCTCTCACCTCTTGTGTAATCATATAGAGCATCGAATACGGGCATTATAGAGCCACCCGGATAGCCGAAAATTGTCTTGACGCCCTCATTCTGAAGGGCACGCATCAGCGCTTCTGCTCCTGAAATAACTTCCATTTATAATCTTTTTACTTATCAGGGAAATATTAACGATACAACATCCCTTTTTCTCAAATTTTTCTTCTTGTTATTCGATGATTCTCACGCCTCCTTTATCTGCCGAACTTACACTTTGGGCGTAAGCACGCAAGGCCTTTGATACCACTCTGTCGCGTGTCAGCGGCTGCTGCGGACGGCTTGCCAGCTCTTCGTCGCTAAGCTTCACGTTGATAGAACGGTTAGGTATGTCAATCTCAATGATATCACCGTCTTTTATCTTTCCTATATTTCCGCCTGCAGCTGCCTCCGGCGATACGTGACCTATGCTAAGTCCGCTCGTTCCGCCGGAGAAACGTCCGTCGGTTATCAATGCACACTCTTTTCCAAGGTGCATGCTCTTTATATAAGATGTAGGATAGAGCATCTCCTGCATTCCGGGTCCACCTTTCGGACCTTCGTGCGTTATCACCACACAGTCTCCGCTCTGCACCTTTCCGCCAAGAATGCCCTCACAGGCAGCTTCCTGTGAATCGAACACCTTTGCAGGACCACTGAATTTCCATATACTCTCATCAACGCCGGCAGTCTTGACCACACAACCGTCCTGTGCTATGTTGCCGAAGAGTACAGCCAAGCCTCCATCCTTGGTGTAAGCATGTTCAAGATCGCGTATACATCCGTTCGCGCGGTCAGTATCGAGCGTTCCCCAGCAGGCATCCTGCGACCCCATTCTGGTTGAGAATTGTCCGCCCGGAGCACTCTGGTATATGCGCTCTGCCTCTGCGTCCACGTTTTCACGCGTGATGTCATATTTGCTAAGCTGCTCGCCGAGAGTACAACCGTCCACACGCACAGTGCTGCCGTCTATAAGTCCGCCCTTGTTCAGTTCGTTCATTATGCCAAGTATTCCTCCTGCACGTCCGCACTCCTGCACACTGTATTTCTGCGTGTTGGGGGCCAGCTTGCACAAGCACGGCACCTTGCGGCTCAGCTCGTCAATATCCTTCATCTTGAAATCTGCACCGGCTTCCTGTGCCACGGCAAGAAGATGAAGAACCGTATTTGTAGAACCTCCCATTGCTATGTCGAGTGTCATGGCATTGAGGAAAGCCTGTCTTGTTGCGATTGAACGGGGCAGCACACTTTCGTCACCGTCCTCATAATATGCAAAGGCATTCTTCACAACCTGACGGGCGGCGTCACGGAACAGCTGTATTCTGTTCTTATGGGTTGCCAGGATTGTACCGTTTCCGGGCAGCGACAATCCGATGGCTTCGGTAAGAGAGTTCATCGAGTTGGCTGTGAACATACCGGAACAGCTTCCACATCCGGGACAGGCACATCCCTCTATTTCCTTCATATCCTCGTCGCTCACCGACGCGTCGGCGCCCTTAACCATCGCAGTTATCAGGTCGGCATTTTCTCCACGCCAGCGACCGGCTTCCATCGGACCTCCTGAACAGAAAACGGTAGGAATATTCAGACGCATCGATGCCATGAGCATTCCGGGAGTTACCTTGTCGCAGTTTGAAATACATATCATTGCGTCTGCCTTATGGGCATTTACCATGTATTCGACAGAATCGGCAATAATATCACGAGAGGGCAACGAATACAACATACCGTCGTGTCCCATCGCTATGCCATCGTCTATTGCTATCGTATTGAATTCGGCGGCATAGCACCCCATCGACTCGATCTCCTGTTTCACAATCTGTCCTATCTCATGCAGATGCGTATGTCCGGGAACAAATTGGGTAAACGAGTTTACTACTGCTATAATCGGTTTGCCAAACTGCTCACGCTTCATGCCGGTTGCCACCCAAAGCGCACGGGCTCCAGCCATCCTTCGGCCCTCGGTACACACGACACTTCTCAACTGATGCTTCATATTTCGTATATATAATTAATGTGTTGTTTTCAAAATTTCGTGCAAAGTTACGGCGTTTTTCCGTAAAAGCCAACTATTTCATTAACGTTTTTCGCCTTTTGTTTAAATTTATAACAAAAATCCTTGTTTTTGTTTTAATCTGTAATTAAAACTTGCACTTTTGATGTTTATTTGTGCATTTTTACCTCATTCAGGACCTATCCATTCCTAACCTGCAGGCGATATAATACGTATAACATTTATTTACTTTTATGAAAAATGTTTACTTTAACGTGTGTTAATCGGCATCCAAACCTCGATTTGAAACCTACGACGCGAAAATGAGCGTTTTTCATCTCAAATA
>CAMTJK010000071.1 GCA_947072805.1 uncultured Prevotella sp. | reverse complement strand
ACAAATGGTCTTCGACACAAAAAGAAAGAGCGGCCATTCTCTTTGACAATTATCCGGATATTAAGACAGCGTACGGCTTATGCCATTCGCTGCGAATGATCTTCTCTAGGAATACGATTAAAGACGCTGCAAGGCTTTCTATGGCTCGATGGTACAACAAGGTTGAGGAGGCGGGACTGCACTCGTTCAACGTTATTGCCGCCACCTTCTACGAACATTATGACGAAATCCTAAACTTTTACAACAATCGTTCTTCAAACGCATTGGCGGAATCATTCAATGCTAAAATCAAACTTTTTAGAGCCAATCTGAGAGGCGTCGTTGATAAGAAGTTCTTCCTCTTTCGCATTGCAAAGCTTTACGCCTACCCACACTAAATAACTACTGAGCCATTCAAAGCCATGTCTTGAAACAAAAAAATGGGAGTGACAAATCACTCCCATCTTGTTGACTACTAACTACCAATCATTAAACTATCAAATGAATCTTGTTTCTGCTCACGCAGAGGCAAAATCCGAATTTAATCATTACCTTTAGAACTAAAAACCTTGTTGTTTCTTTTATAGGAATGCCTCTTTTCGGTGAGGCTTTCTATTCTCTCAAATTTTTTAACTGTCTTTCTTCTCTCTGATATTGATGCAAAGTTAATACGATGTGGCTTTTATTGTGCATTGTTTGCACCCAAATTGAACAAAAAATATGTGTTTTTGACATATATCAAGCCCTATATGGCAATGTGGGAACAAATCAAAAAAACATAATAAACACGTAAACATTTGCGCAAAAGACGAAAAAATAGTATTTTTGCTTCACAAACGATTTGATATACCATTATTTTATAGAAAAATGAAAACAGTTTATGATTTCTCTGTCAAGGACAGGAAAGGTAAGGATGTGTCTCTGAAAGAATATTCCAACGAGGTTCTGCTCATTGTGAACACCGCAACGAAGTGCGGCTTCACCCCGCAGTATGAGGAGTTGGAGCGGTTGTACGAGAAATATCACAGTCAGGGGTTTGAGATACTCGACTTTCCATGCAACCAGTTCGGTCAGCAGGCACCCGGAACTGACGAGTCTATACATAATTTCTGCAAGTTGAACTATGGCACGGAGTTTCCGCGCTTCAAGAAGGTAAAGGTGAACGGCGCCGATGCCGACCCTCTTTACAAGTTTCTCTGCGAGCAGAAGGGCTTTGCCGGATGGGATATGAGTCACCCGCTGGCTCCCGTTCTCGACGATATGCTCTCAAAGGAAGATGCCGACTATAAGCAGAAACCGGACATAAAGTGGAATTTCACCAAGTTCCTCACCAACCGCTTCGGCATGGTGGTGGCACGCTTTGAACCCACCGAAAGCATAGAAAACATAGAAAAGCAGATAGAGGAAACGTTGGGCTGATGACGGCACGACGCCGCAGCCGGCACGCATCCGGAGCAATGCTTTCATATATATAATAATTATGACATCAAACACCGAACATGTGCGCTGCCTCATTGTGGGCAGCGGTCCCGCCGGATACACGGCGGCCATTTATGCCTCGCGCTCTAACCTCAACCCAGTAGTGTACAGCGGGTTGCAGCCGGGAGGACAGCTTACGCAGACAACAGTAGTGGAGAATTTTCCGGGCTATCCGCAGGGAGTGGATGGAAATCAGATGATGATGGACATCCGCGAGCAGGCAGAGCGTTTCGGGGCCGACATACGCGACGGCTCGATAGTGAAGTGCGACCTCTCGAAGGCACCCTATGTGCTCACCGCCGAGGACGGACACGAGATTGCCGCCGACACCGTAATCATCGCCACCGGTGCCTCCGCCAAATATCTCGGTCTTGACGACGAGAAGAAATACAACGGTCAGGGCGTGTCGGCGTGTGCCACATGCGACGGCTTCTTCTATCGCAAGAAGGTAGTGGCTGTGGTTGGCGGTGGCGACACCGCCTGCGAGGAAGCCATCTATCTTGCCGGCCTGGCACGCAAGGTGTACCTCATAGTGCGCAAGCCATATCTGCGTGCATCGAAAGTGATGCAGAAACGTGTGCAGGAAACAGAAAACATCGAAGTGCTCTTTGAGCACAACACAATAGGACTGTTTGGCGAGAACGGCGTGGAGGGAGCACACCTTGTGAAGCGCAAGGGAGAGCCTGACGAAGAGAAGGTGGATATAGCCATCGACGGCTTCTTCCTCGCCATAGGTCACAAGCCCAACAGCGACGTCTTCAAGGAGTGGCTTGAAACAGACGAAGTGGGATATATAAAGCGCATTGACAACACGCCGAAGACATCAATACCGGGCGTCTTCGTAGCCGGCGACGTAGCAGATCCCGTCTACCGCCAGGCCATAACGTCTGCCGGAAGCGGCTGTCAGGCAGCCATCGAGGCAGAACGCTATCTTACGGAACACGCGCTCTGACAATGATCATAGTCATCACCGTGTTGGTTTACTTTGCCGTCCTGTTCGCCGTCAGTCGTGTAACGGGACGGAGGGCAACCAACGAGACATTTTTCCGTGCCGACCGCCGGTCACCGTGGTATATGGTGGCATTCGGAATGGTCGGCGCGTCAATAAGCGGAGTAACAGTGGTCTCGGTGCCGGGCATGGTCCTGAAGACGGACATGACATATCTTCAGACCTGCATAGGCTTTATCTTCGGCTATTTTGCAGTGGCTTTTCTGCTGCTTCCGCTTTATTACCGCCATAACCTCACCACCATCTACACTTATCTCGGCAACCGTCTGGGGCGCAAGTCGTACACCACCGGTGCATCGTTCTTCCTCCTTTCCAAGATGACGGGAGCCGCGGTGCGCTTTTACGTGGTGTGCATCATCCTGCAGCGCTTCGTGTTCGGTACCGTCGGCGTACCCTTTGCCGTAACCGTGGTGGCTATGGTTGCGCTGATATGGCTTTACACGCATCGTGGCGGCATAAAGACACTCGTGTGGACGGACACCTTCCAGACCACCTGCCTCTTTACGTCGCTCGTGCTCATCTTTGTGAGCGTGGCAGAAGCCCTCGGACTTGGCTTTACCGATGCCGTGGCAGCCGTGGCAGCCGACCCGAAAAGCCGCATCTTCGTGTTTGACGACTGGGTGTCTACACAGAATTTCTGGAAACAGTTTGTCAGCGGCATATTTATCGTTATCGTGATGACCGGTCTCGACCAGGACATGATGCAGAAGAACCTCACCTGCAAGTCGTTGCGTGAGGCACAGAAAGACATGTGCTGCTACGGTTTCGCCTTTGTGCCGGCAAACATGCTTTTTCTTGCCCTTGGCGTGCTGCTTGCCATGCTTGCCTCACGGCAGGGCGTGGGCATACCGGCATCTACCGATGAGCTGCTGCCCATGTTTGCCGCGGGCGGAAGTCTCGGTACGGCGGTAGTTGTACTCTTCACCATAGGCATAGTGGCAGCCTCTTTCAGCAGTGCCGATTCCGCCCTCACCTCGCTGACCACCTGTTTCTGTGTGGACATTTGCGGCAGACAGGGCGATGAGAAGCTGCGCCGACGTGTGCATATAGCCATCTGTTGCCTCTTCGTTGTGTTCATACTGCTTTTCAGAGCCATCAACTCTACCAGTGTTATAGATGCCATATACATTCTTTGCTCGTACACCTACGGTCCGTTGCTCGGTCTGTTTGCCTACGGACTGCTCACAAGGCGCGGCGTAAACGACAGGGTGGTGCCGTGGATAGCCGTGGCTTCGCCTCTCATCTGTCTTGCCATCGACAAGGGCGCAGCCTCAATGGGCTACCGCTTCGGTTACGAGCTGCTCATGCTCAACGGTGCAATAACCTTTGCCGGACTCTACCTCACCAGCAACAAGACAGAATATCATGATAAAGACCATTGTATTTGATTTTGACGGAACGTTAGGCGATACCTCCATCTTGATTGTAAAGACCATGAAGCAGACCATCGAGACGCTCGGACTGCCTGAATGTCCGGAGGCACAGTGCCGCTCCATGATAGGTTTGCCTCTGCGCGAAATGTTCATGCGCCTCCTTCCCATTGACGAGGCTATGGGCAGGCGCTGTGAGGTGACATATCGTGAACTGTTCGACAAGAACAACATCCCCGGCACCGTGCCGTTGTTTCCTCATGTAAGGGAGACCATTGTCCGATTGCATGCCCGGGGCATTACGCTCACGGTGGCAAGCAGCCGCAACCGCCCGTCGCTTATCGGCTTCATTGAGGAGATGCGCCTCGGCAGTTACATCTCGCGTGTGGTGTCGGTCACCGATGTGCCTAAGGCAAAGCCCGCACCCGACATGGTTTTAGACATTCTCGGCCACTTCGGAGGCCTTCCCGGTGAGACGCTTGTGGTGGGTGATACGTCGTTCGACGTGGATATGGGGCGCAATGCGGGCACAAAAACATGTGCCGTCACCTATGGCAACGGCACATTTGAGAGTCTTTCTGCCGCCGATTACATCATAGACGATTTCGGCGAGCTTGAAAATATAGTGGAAAAAGAACGTCAGTCGTTGTAGGCGGCTGTCAGTTCACAGATCTTTATAATCACTTCCATAGCCTTTTTCATCGACTGGATGCTTACAAACTCGTAAGGTCCGTGGAAATTAACGCCGCCAGCAAAGATGTTGGGGCAGGGGAGACCCTTGAATGAAAGCTGTGCGCCGTCGGTACCGCCACGTATAGGCTCTACCTTTGGAGGCACTCCGCACTCCTGCATGGCTTTCAGCACGAGGTCGATGACGTGCATGCAGGGGTCAATCTTCTCTTTCATGTTGTAGTATTGGTCGTTAATCTCGGCAGAAACGGTGCCTTCGCCGTACTTCTTGTTCATTGTCTCCACACAAGCGGCGATGAAATTCTTGCGGGCTTCAAACTTCTTTCTGTCGTGATCGCGTATGATATATGAAAGAGTGGCGTTCTCGATGTTGCTCTTTATGCCCAGCAGATGATAGAATCCCTGGTAGCCCTCGGTAGTTTCGGGTGTCTCGTCGGCAGGGAGTAGCGAAGCGAATTCTGCTGCCAGCCGGTTGGCGTTCACCATCTTGCCTTTGGCATATCCCGGATGCACACTCACACCCTTGATGCTTATCTTTGCAGATGCGGCGTTGAAGTTTTCAAATTCCAGATCGCCGAGATCGCCTCCGTCCATGGTGTAAGCCCACTCGCAGCCGAACTTCTCCACATCGAAATGATGTGCGCCCATGCCTATCTCCTCGTCGGGATTGAACGCCACGCGTATGTCTCCGTGCTTTATTTCCTTATGGTCGCGCAGCCAGCACATGGCTTGCACTATTTCGGCAATGCCCGCCTTGTCGTCGGCACCGAGAAGAGTGTGACCGTCGGTGACTATAAGGTCTTCACCAACGTGGCTGAACAGTTCGGGAAACTTTTTGGGAGAAGACACTATGCCTTCAGAGAGAACAATGTCGCCGCCGTCATAGTTGCTCACTATACGTGGTTTTATGTCGGCTCCGCTGCAGTCGGGACTTGTGTCGTAGTGTGAGATGAAACCGATTGTCGGTACTTTGCCTTTTATGTTTGCAGGCAGTGTGGCGTAAAGGTATCCCTTTTCGTCGAGTTCCACATCCTCAAGACCTTCGTGTTCGAGCTCTTTCTTGAGGTAATTAGCAAAAATCAGCTGTTTGGATGTGCTTGGCACGCTTTGGCTTTCTTCCGCCGATTGCGTGTCGAACTTGGTGTAATTAAGAAATCTTTCGGTAATATCCATATATTATAATTAAGCATTTCGCATTGATTATGCAGCCTGTCATATCATATGCAAAGATAGCTATTAATTTGTTTCTTGCAAAGAAATGATAGCAATAAAGACGCCATTTCGTATGTAATGGCCATGTGAAAAGGCAGCGAAGCGAGGCATTATATAAGTCAATTTATCCGGATAAAATGTATATTAATTGAAAATTTATTTTGAATATATTGGAATTTTATATAATTTTGGCGGCAATCGGTATCGTAAAACCTTGCACGTAGGACTTATATAACTTATATATGTATGGATAGCTTCGTTGTTTTTTTACTTGTAGCACTGTGCTTCAGTTGCCTTGTGCTTTTTGTACGGACACGCGCCCTTAGTTCCGAACTCAAACGCGAGCGCAAGTTGGGAGTATTGAAGTCGGCTTTCATACGAAATCTCGGTAATGAGATTCGCACGCCGCTTTTGTCGATGAGAAGACACGCAAGGATGATTGCAGACGAAGCAGTATTCTTATCGAAAGACGAGAAGAAAGGCATTTCCGGACAGCTGAACTTTAATGTGGACCTTATTTCAACGCTGCTTGACGAAATGTCATCGTGCATGGGAAACACTGAGGAACGCAAGGTGAAATATGACAATTTCAGTCCGAATCTCATTTGCCAGCAGTGCATACTGACCAATATGAACAACACTTACCTTGTTCCGGAGGTCAATCTGCGCTTCAGACGCGAGATAGAAGACTCCACTTTCGTGCGCTCCGACACGCGTATCGTAGAGCTTATACTCAACAAGCTTATCATAAACGCCTGTAAGTTCACAAAGAAAGGTGAGATTGTGATAGGATGTACCACCAAAGATACGCCCGATTTCCTTAATATATATGTAGAAGATACCGGAGACGGCATTCCGGCAGACCGTATTGGCTACCTTTTTGACTGGTTCGACAATCCGCATGATGGCGCCGATGCGGAGTTTGACCTTAGCATTGCCCAGATGATGGCAGTAAAAATAGGCGGACTGTTGAGCCTTGATGAGAAGTACTCGCCCGGTACACGCATGGTACTGTCGTTGCCTATGAGGCAATAACCTGAAATATTATTCCCATTCAGTCTTCGTCCATATCGCTGTCGAGCTTTCCTTCCCAAAGATATTTGCGCGTCTCGTTCACGATGACACCGCTAAGGAGGAGCAACGACAGCAGGTTGGGTATTGCCATAAGCGCGTTCATGCAGTCGGCGAGGTTCCATACAACAGTGAGATTGATTATGCTTCCCACGAAGACGGCTGCAATGTACACTATTCTGTAGGCAGCCACCCAGCGTTTCCCCTTTAGATATTCCACGGCACGTTCGCCATAATAGCACCATCCGAGTATTGTGCTGAAGGCAAATGTAAGCAATCCGAAGGTGAGTATAGGTGTGCCTACAAGCGGAATCTTACTGAACGCATCTTTGGTCAGGGTGGCTCCGTTGTTGAAATCGATGTCTGGATAAGCCATGACGCTGCTTACAATTACGATGCCGGTCATTGCGCATATAACCACGGTGTCCCAGAAGGTGCCGCTCGATGATACCAGCGCCTGCCTCACCGGATTCCTCGTGCGTGCCGCCGCTGCCACGATGGGTGCCGAACCAAGTCCCGATTCGTTTGAGAACAATCCTCGTGCGATGCCGTAGCGTGCAGCCATGATGATGGATGTGCCGGCAAAACCGCCACCCACCGCCTCCGGGTTGAATGCCGAGCGACAGATGAGGCTTACGGCGGGCAGAAGATAGTAGGCATTCACATACATTATATATATGCACCCCAGTATATATAGCAAAGCCATGAACGGCACCAGCATGCTGCATACGCGGGCTATGCTTTTTACGCCACCTATTATAACTGCACCGGTAAGCATGCACACTATGCCTCCCGTGACGTAGGGAGAAATGCTGTAAGTCTCGTCGGCAAGCGTGGCAATGGCATTTGCCTGCACCGTATTTCCTATGCCGAGCGAGGCAAAAGCCGTGAAGATGGCGAACAGGACAGCCATCCATTTCCATCCCAGACCACGTTCGAGAGCATACATCGGACCTCCGAGCATGCGTCCGTTTTCGGTTTTTACCCTGTATTTTATGGCAAGCAGACCTTCGGCATACTTTGTAGATATGCCGAAAACGCCTGTCAGCCAGCACCAGAGAACAGCACCCGGACCGCCTAAGGCTATTGCCGTGGCCACGCCTACTATGTTTCCTGTGCCTATGGTGGCAGCCAGAGCCGTGGCGAGCGATGCAAACTGCGACACGTCACCGCTTGCGCCGGGGTCGCGCTTGACCGACAGACGCACTGCGGTGAAGATGCAACGTTGCGGAAAACGTAGTCTGATAGTAAGGAAAATGTGAGTGCCAAGCAGCAGTATTATCATCGGCCAGCCCCACAAGTAGGAACTGATGCTGGAAATAAGGTCATTGAAAGTGTCCATTTGTGTGTTGCGTTGTGCTGTTTGTGAAAAAAAGAATCATAAATGTTGTGATATCATAAAAACGATACCTTTGTTCCCATTGGTATGTTTTCGTGATGCAAAAGTAGTAAAAAAAAGGCAGTATGTAGAAAAAAGCCATTTTATTTTGTACAAACCTTAAACTTCACGCGGTTTTGTGCGTCATAGTGATAGTTGCAACTTAAAAAGCAGAACATTATAATAACAAACAAGATAAGGAGAACAATTATGAAAAGACTTATTATGGTATTCGCAGCAGCCATCGTAATGGGTTCGGCTGCACAGGCACAGAAGAACGACAGCGTCAAGGCCAAGCGTCTGGACAAGAGTGAGATGATAAAGAGACGCACCGAAATGCTGGCACAGCGCTACTCTCTTACCGACGAACAGAAGGCAAAGTTGCTCGAACTCAACAAAGTTTATATTGATAGCATGCGTGCAGGTATCTCTCCTCGTGGCGGCAGGGCAGGCCACTTCACACGTCCGCGGGGTGGCAACAGTGGCGTAGCGCGCGATTCTGTAACCCGCAACAACAGGCAGCTTGGAGAAGGTCAGCGTAATGTCAGACCAGGAGCACAACGTGGCAATGTCCAGGTGATGAAAAACTACAATGCCAAACTGAAGGAGATACTTACAGACGAGCAGTATGAGAAGTATCTTTCGGACATGAAGAACGCCAACAACCGTAAAGATACCCGTGGCGGTCAGCGTCCGGAAAAACCGGCAAATGCAAAATAATTCTCATGAATCATAGTGATTTAGGTTAACATAGTGTTTATCGGGCAGGCGTGCCCATCTATTCAAAAGGTATCAATCTTATTTTAGTAAAAGATTAAGGATGACAATGAGGGCGGAACCGTGTGGTCCCGCCCTCTGTTTTGGCTATCAAACTGTCATTTGGGTTAGAATGTGAAGCCCTTTTTTTGTTGTAATATAAAGACTTATTTGGGGCAGACCCGATGACAATACTTTCTGTTTACTTCTCCTTGCGATCATCTATATTATCGCCTTCGGTGGGTTTCATTTCCTCGTCGAAGTCGCTTATACCGTTGTTTATAAGTATGTTGTACCACTGCAGCAGCTTCTTGATGTCGCCGTTGTGAACTCTCTCGCGGTCAAATTCGGGAAGCACTTTGGCAAAGTATTCGCGCAGAGTGTTGCCGTCAGCCTTTTTGATGTCTATGCTTACGGTTTTTCCGTTTTCCAGATTCTTCACGTTGGTCAGCACTTTGTGCAGTGGGATGTCTTCCGTTTCGGTATACATTGCTATGTCGGCGAGCGACGTTATTCTGTCCGTTGCAAATGCCGGCTGACGTTTGTGTGTCTCGTCGAGCGCTTCAACGATAAGACTGTTCTTTGCTCTCGATACAAGTTTGTAGAGTCCGGGTTTTCCCGAAATTGCTAAAATTGTCTGTAACATGATTTCTTGTTTTATTCTTTATAATTCAGTTTTCTCATCATTTCGTCTATTTGGGCATCTATGTCCCTTATGCCGTCGTTTGTTATTTCGTAGCACGCCCTGGCCCTTACCTTTTCCTGGTTCCATTGGCGTGACATCCATTCTTTCGCCTTTTCCCTTGTTATACCGTCGCGTTTCATTATGCGTTCTATGCGCACTTCCTCGGGTGCGGTGACAGCTACGACGCAATCCACGAGTCGGTCAAATCCCGACTCATACATTATGGCACATTCCATCCATTCCATTCCGCTGCTTTCAAAGTCTTTTGCCACAGCCGGATGCACAATGTTGTCTATTGCGTGCGCGTTATTTTCGGAGGCGAGCAGGAAGGTGGCAAGTGCCGCCTTGTTTGGCTTTCCGTCAATGTATGCGTTGCTGCCTATCAGCTTTGTCAGAGCCATCCTTATGTTGTTAGATTCGCGCATTATCCGCTTTGCGGCGCTGTCGCAGTCGTACACGTTGATGCCTCTTGCCTCGAGTTTTTTGCACACGTAACTCTTGCCGCTGCCTATTCCGCCGGTTATTCCAATCTTCATATCAGTCCTCTTCGATGAGATAGTCCACCTGCTTCATTTCGAGCGACACCCTCGATATTTCTTCCGGAGCGTCGCGCAGTATCAGTGTACATTTGTCCGATGGGTGCTTTGCTATTTCGTTGTAGTCTACCACGACGCTGAAGTCGTTTGCGCTCAGCTTTCTGTATCGGTTTACGCCTGTAACGAATCTCACTGTTATCTTTGCTGGGAAAGTGCGCAGCACCTTGCCTTCGGGCATATTGATTCCCTTTATCGGTATGTTGGCTATTCTTGCTTCAGTGAGCACATCGGTATGGAATGTTACGCCGATGTTGTCGGGTACATGTTTTACGCCCTTTTGTTTATGCAGGTAGCATCTTACCGACAGTGTGTCGTGGAAGTTTGCATAGTTGAGCGGTTCGGTATATACCACGTTTATGCTGTCGAGGCGTTCTTGTGAGGTGAACACATCGACGCTGTCGGGAGAATATTCCACGTCGGAGATGAAGTAAGGATGTTCCGGAGTCACTCTTCCCGTCCATTTCACCGGTACTCTCTTGCGCAGACCGTAGTTGTAGAAGAATTCCAGTTTGTCCGGTTTCGAGCTCACTATCTTTGTAGAAGCCGACAGCTGCTGATATGCCAGACGCTGCAGTTCGGCAGAGCTCACGCTTCCGGAGCCGTTTCCTCGCGTGTAGGTCTTGAAGTTTATTTTCAGAGGTTTCAGTCTTTCGCCGTACAGGTAATTCATTATCATGAGTCCCTTGTCGTTGAGAGTAACCTTTATGGTATCTATGCTGTCGGAGGTAAGCACCACGTTTTGCGGCACGTTCACTATCTGCACGGGCAGTTTTATTTCTTTCTCGTAGCTCTCGTTCAGCGTCATCAGCAGCCAGAAGATGCCCGACAGTGCGAGGAAGAACAAAAAAACCAGAAATTCCCTGTTCACCGAACTGAACAGGAAATTTCTGATGACATGGAATATTCTATGTTCCCTTTTCATTATTTGTTTAGAGTCTGGCTGCTTGCCATATCCTTGAAGATGTATCCTTTGTCTACTCGGATGATTACACCTCTGGCTATTTCCACTTCAACGATGTTAGCCACGAGGTCTATTTTCTTCACGGTGCCGTATATTCCGCCTCCGGTTACCACCGATGAGCCTTCTCTAAGTGAGTTTTGGAACTTCTGTATCTCTTTTTGTTTTTTCTGTTGCGGGCGTATCATGAAGAAGTACATGATGGCGAAGATAGCCACCATCATAAGTATCATGCTCAATCCGCTACCGCCTTGTGCTGCCTGTGCAGCTAAAAAAAGTGATGTTGTCATTTTGTTTTGTTGTTATTGTTTTGGTTCGTTGTTTTTGTTGCCTTCTTTCGGCTCGTCTATGCTTTTCAGCAGTCGTCCTGTTTTCACGAGGTGTCGTGCTATGGTGTCGAGCATGCCGTTTATGTATCCTCCGCTTCTTGGAGTGCTGTACAGTTTGGCTATGTCTACATATTCGTTGATGGTGACGCTGATGGGTATGCTTGGGAATGTCATCATTTCGGCTAATGCTATCTGCATTATCACCACGTCCATGTAAGCCAGTCGGCTGAAGTCCCAGTTGCGTGACGATTCGCTCATAAAGCGTTGGTATTCGTCGGCGTTCATTATCGTTGCGCGGAACAGCTTGCGTGCGTAGTCTTTGTCTTCCTCGCTGTCATATTCCGGCAGGAGTTCCTGTTTCGACTTGTTCTTTTCGTCGAAGCGTTTTATTGTTTTCAGCACAAACGTGTCCACCACCTCTTTGTCATCGTTCCAGTACAGGCTTTGTTCCTCGAGTATGGCGTCCAGGCTTTCGTTTTCCTGAATGAGTGTGCGGTATATTTTTCTCCACAGTTCACGGTCGGCGGCATAGCTGTTGTCTTCGCTTTCCATATATTCTTTGTATATTTGGCTTTCCGTAATCTGCAGATACAGTTTTCTTACAAATTCCGTCTCGTTTACCCAGCTCTTGTTTTGTGTTTCCATGAAGTCGCACAGCATTTTGTTTTCCTCCAGTTGCAGTGCGAACTTGTTGTTGATGAATTTGGTAGAAGGCATTTCTCCGCCCTCGCGTGCCACTCTGGCCTGTGCCACCTCCACGTGCTTGCGTGCCTCGTCGGTCACGGCTACGATGAGAGAGAGCAGGTAGTTGTAGAGATCATAAGCCTTTGAGAGACTGAAAAACAATTCTTTTTCAGCTGAATCGATGTTCTTGTTGCCGTTTTGATAGTACGCGTAGGTTAACTGGACTATCTTAATCCTTATAATTTCTCGATTAATCATAAATGTTATCTCTTCTTTTTAGATTCTCTAATCTTTGTGTTTTTACGGGATTTTGACGTCATACGGATGCAAATTTAGGGAAAAAACGATAAAGGTGCAAGAAAAGCATTGAAATATTGTGCTTTTTTATGGATTACAGCGCGTCTTTAGGATGATGGCTGACAGCCCAAAGCCGAATTTTCCATTCTCTCTGCCGACTTACGTCCCGTCTCGTTTCGACATGACCCGCTATGCCTTCGATGAAGCGGTTGCAATCCGGCACACTGATATACGAAACTGAGCGAAATCCGGTGACTGAAATCCGGTGACCGGTTCGGGTTGAAGTCTCGCTAATAATGGTTGCCATTTTGATGCGTATAACATTTATTTACTTTTATGAAAAATGTTTACTTTAACGTGTGTTAATAG
>CAMTJK010000070.1 GCA_947072805.1 uncultured Prevotella sp. | reverse complement strand
ATGTTAAATCCGACCAAATATCTTTACAAATTAACTTTCATTAAGTGTAGTTACGAGCTTCCTGTCGGTAGTTTCCCATGGTTGCATGAAATGACTTTGACAAAGAGATGATACATATATCATGCACCTTATATGTATATTATAGTATAAGGCTTCTGGTCAAATACGTGAGTAGTATTATAAACATCATAATGTTAGCATTTGTTATGGTGGATTATCACAGACAATACCTTGTGCACACTTTAAACATACTCTTAAAATAGATCCATTATTCCCCTTATTTTCAGTTAAAATAAATAATTCTTGTTTCTTTATTGCATTAAACAAGCCTGTCAAATCATTTGTGTGCCTGCACATTATTTTTTTCAAAAAAAAATTCCAAAAACTTTGGATAATTAAAAAAATGAATTTATCTTTGCAACGTTATCCTGAAAACAATCTTTTTACCTTAAAGGAACTAATACCTATTGAAGATATGAAGCGACAGCCCGTGAGGGTAATCGCTTTATTTTTTTTGCAGATTTAATAATTAATAATTGTTAAGTTCTTTATTATTCTCCACATACCATTATCTATTTGGCAAAAAAAGTATTACCTTTGCAGCCGATTTTAATCTGATTAGGCTTAAACAAGAGATGACACGAAGTTAATCCGCCTGTCAGAAAAACCGTTTTAATAAATAATATGTACGCAATTGTAGAAATTAACGGTCAACAGTTCAAGGCTGAACAAGGAAAAAAACTATTTGTTCACCACATCAAAGACTCAAAAGAAGGTCAGGCTGTTGAATTTGAAAAAGTGCTACTCGTAGACAAAGAAGGCACAATTGAAGTTGGCGCACCTACAGTAGACGGTGCAAAAGTTGTATGTGAAGTTGTAAAGCCTCTTGTAAAAGGTGACAAAGTCATCGTTTTCAAGATGAAACGCAGAAAGGACTATCGCAAGAAGAATGGTCATCGCGCTCAATTCACAGAGATTGTAATCAAACAAGTTATCGCTTAAAAATCAGGAGGACTAAAAAAATGGCACATAAGAAAGGTGTAGGAAGTTCTAAGAACGGTCGTGAATCAGCTTCACAAAGATTAGGCGTTAAGATTTGGGGCGGTCAAAAGGTTATTGCGGGCAATATCATAGTACGCCAACGTGGTACAAAACACAATCCCGGCAAAAATGTCGGTATTGGCAAAGATGACACACTATACGCATTGGTAGACGGTGTAGTTAACTTTAAAAAAGGTCGCAAGGACAAGAGTTTTGTATCTGTCATTCCAGAAGCAGAGGCCTAATAAAAAAAAGAAATTACATAATTTATTCCAAACAAACAACAAGAATCTCGATTCTCCTCGATGGAGTATCGGGATTCTTGCATTTTATACCTCAAGAGTAATTCACCTGGCATAAAAAAAATAACGTTCCGTCAATATATTTCAAAGGTAACAAACACTATATCGTTTTTTTTTCTTAATTTTGCACCATTATTATTAATAATAAAAAAATAACAATTATGCTTACGCTCAAACTCATCAGTGAAGAAACGGAACGTGTAATAAAAGGCTTAGAAAAAAAGCATTTTAAAGATGCAAGAGAAGCCATTTATAATGTGCTGGAAACGGACAAACGACGCAAAGAAGCCCAGCAAAAGTATGACAAGAACAAGCAAGAGGCAAAGTTGCTGTCAGGTCAGATTGGTGCACTGATGAAACAGGGGAAGAAAGAAGAAGTTGAAACGATAAAGACAAAGGTTGCATCCTTGAAAGAAGCAGATAAAGTTCTAGAAGAAGCGATGTCACAAGCAGAAAAAGATCTCACAACGCTTCTATGTTCAATTCCCAACATTCCCAACGATGATGTTCCTGAAGGAAAGGATGCTTCTGATAATGTTGTGGTAAAAGAAGGTGGAACAATGCCTAATCTACCAGACAATGCATTATGCCACTGGGATTTATGCAAGAAATTCAATCTTATAGATTTTGATTTAGGTGTCAAAATTACAGGAGCTGGATTCCCTGTTTATATTGGGAAAATGGCAAGACTACAAAGAGCGTTGGAAGCCTTCTTTCTTGACGAAGCAAGAAAGAATGGATATCTTGAGGTTCAGCCGCCATATGTTGTAAACGAAGCATCAGGATATGGAACCGGTCAGCTTCCGGATAAAGAGGGTCAGATGTACCATTGCAATCTTGACAACCTTTATTTGATACCAACAGCGGAAGTCCCTGTTACAAACATATTCCGAGATGTAATATTAGACGAAAAAGACCTTCCTGTAAAGCGTACGGCATATTCTGCATGTTTCCGTCGCGAGGCTGGATCTTATGGTAAAGAGGTAAGAGGCCTGAATCGCTTGCATCAATTTGACAAAGTTGAAATTGTACGCATAGATACTCCAGAGCATTCTTATGAAAGTTTGAAAGAAATGCTTGTTCATGTGGAAGGACTTCTGCAAAAATTAGAATTACCATACCACATTCTTCGCCTATGTGGAGGTGACATGAGTTTCACTTCGGCCATATGCTATGATTTTGAAGTGTGGAGTGCGGCTCAGAAAAGATGGCTTGAGGTGTCATCTGTATCTAATTTTGAAAGTTATCAGGCAAATAGATTAAAATGCCGTTATCGCAGATCTGAAGACAAGAAAATTGAATTGTGTCATACGCTGAATGGTTCGGCCCTGGCTCTACCACGTATTGTCGCCACAATTATAGAAAACAACCAAACGCCGGATGGCATTGTTGTCCCAAAATGTCTTGTTCCTTATTGCGGATTTGAAATACTAGATGACAAGAATTTTTAAATATAACATAGTGAAGCAATCTTAATTCCAATCGGGATATCAAATTCTTATATCTATCCTACGATGATATGTAGCGACAGATATAAGAATTTGCCATATTGAAAATATAGGAAATTAAAATAATTGATGTTTCAATTTTAATCTCAACCGTAATGTACAGAATCGTAAGAAAAGAACAATTCTCAGAGAAAGTTTTTTGCTTTGATATTGAAGCGCCATTAATTGCAAAAAGCAGAAAAGCTGGCAACTTTGTTATTGTACGTGTAGACAAAAAAGGCGAAAGGATGCCCTTGACCATAGCAGATGCCGATATTCAAAAAGGGACTATAAAACTTGTAGTTCAAGAAGTTGGATTGTCTTCGATGAAACTATGCAAATTAGAAGTCGGTGATTATGTTGCAGATGTTGTAGGTCCCCTTGGAAATCCCACAAACATTAAAACTTTTGGTACTGTAATATGCGCAGGTGGTGGGGTAGGAATAGCCCCGATACTGCCTATCATTAAAGCTTTAAAAGCTGCAGGGAATAGAGTTCTGTCAGTGCTGGCCGGACGTAATAAGGAGCTTATCATCCTTGAAGACGAAGTACGCGCTAATAGCGATGAAGTGATTATTATGACAGATGATGGTTCTTATGGTAACAAAGGAGTTGTTACAGTTGGTATTGAGAAATTCATCCAACAGGAGCCTCATGTAGACAAGGCATTTGCCATTGGTCCTCCAATGATGATGAAATTCAGTTGCCTCCTAACTCAAAAATACAATATACCTACAGAGGTGTCTCTAAACACAATTATGGTAGATGGTACAGGTATGTGTGGAGCATGTCGTCTTTCGATTGGTGGCAAGACAAAATTTGTATGTATAGATGGACCGGAATTCGATGGATCATTGGTTGATTGGGATGAGATGTTAAAAAGAATGGGGACATTTAAGCGTGCCGAGCGAGATGAGATGGAGCACTTCGAAGATCATATCTCACTTGAAGCATCACGCATCAATAACCATGAATATGCACCATCTGAAGCAAACAAACATAACACATGTGCAAAGGAAAAAGATTCTCAAATAGAAGATGACAATTCTCGCGATGCTAATTGGCGCAAGGAACTACGCAATTCTCTCAAAGCTAAAGAGCGCACATCTATTCCACGTGTCATTATGCCGGAATTAGATCCAGTTTACCGTTCTTCCAGCAGGACAGAGGAAGTAAACATTGGACTAACAGCAGACATGGCAATAACTGAAGCAAAAAGATGTTTAGATTGCGCTAAACCCACCTGCATAGAAGGATGTCCTGTAAATATTAACATACCTGCCTTTATCAAGAATATTGAAAGAGGAGAATTTCTTAAAGCAGCAAAAGTTCTTAAGGCTACCTCTGCCCTACCCGCTGTCTGTGGGCGTGTCTGTCCACAAGAGAAGCAATGTGAAAGTCGTTGCATGCATTTAAAGATGAACGAGCCTGCTGTTGCAATAGGATACCTGGAGAGATTCGCTGCAGATTACGAGCGTGAAAGCGGAAATATTTCAACACCAGAAATAATGCCTTCAAATGGTATAAAAATCGCCGTTGTAGGTTCTGGACCTTCAGGATTAAGCTTTGCCGGAGATATGATAAAGAAGGGTTATGATGTGTATGTATTCGAAGCATTACATGAAATAGGTGGTGTGCTGAAATATGGTATTCCAGAATTCAGACTTCCCAACCATATTGTAGATGTCGAAATTGACAACCTTCGCAAAATGGGTGTGCATTTCCAAACAGACTGCATTATTGGCAAGACAATTTCCATAGAACAACTTGAAAATAATGGTTTCAAAGGCATTTTTGTCGGTTCTGGCGCCGGTCTACCCAATTTCATGGGTATACCTGGAGAAAATTCAATCAACATAATGTCATCAAATGAATACCTTACTCGAGTTAATCTGATGAATGCAGCAGATCCGACGACCGATACGCCAATAAATTTAGGAAAACGCGTTATGGTCGTTGGCGGAGGTAATACAGCCATGGATTCATGTAGAACTGCAAAACGCCTTGGGGCTGACGTTACAATTGTATACAGACGTTCGGAAGCAGAAATGCCAGCTCGACTTGAAGAAGTAAAACATGCCAAAGAAGAAGGAATAAAGTTCCTTACACTTCACAATCCTATTGAATATAAGGCTGACGAGAGCGGAAACGTATGTAAAGCAATTCTCCAGGTTATGGAACTTGGTGAGCCTGATGCAAGCGGTCGAAGAAGTCCAGTTCCTGTTGAGGGCAAGACTATTGAACTCGACGTAGATCAGGTAATTGTTGCTGTTGGCGTATCTCCGAATCCACTTGTTCCTCAATCCATAAAAGGACTCGAACTTGGTAGGAAAAACACCATAGTCGTAAATGATGATATGCAAAGCTCGCGTTGTGATATATATGCCGGTGGTGATATTGTACGAGGTGGAGCTACTGTTATACTTGCCATGGGAGACGGTCGAAAGGCTGCTGCGAGTATGGACAAGCAACTAAGAAACAGTTAGGAGTTGGAAAATTCGTATATCATTTCATTTTTTGAATATAAGAAAGCTTGTATCTGTCGGTTTATGTGTTTACAACATATAATATGACAGATACAAGTTTTT
The DNA here is from genome assembly GCA_947072805.1 of uncultured Prevotella sp. Classification (GTDB taxonomy): domain Bacteria; phylum Bacteroidota; class Bacteroidia; order Bacteroidales; family Bacteroidaceae; genus Prevotella. Next base: position 7,461 of record CAMTJK010000070.1, on the reverse strand, counting down.
TGAAGTTTATCACAACAGAAATCATATAGTTAATATTATGAACGGACTATATACTGTCATTCTACTATTGTTGAGTAATGTCTTTATGACATTAGCATGGTATGGACATCTAAAGCTGCAACAAACAGGCACATCTTCCAACTGGCCCCTCTTTGGTGTTATCATATTTTCCTGGGGAATTGCATTTTTAGAATATTGCTGTCAAGTTCCTGCAAACAGGCTCGGATTCTCTGGAAATGGTGGTCCTTTCAATCTGGTTCAGTTGAAAGTTTTGCAGGAATGTATAAGTTTGGCAGTATTTTCTATTATGGTCAATATAATGTTTCAAGGTCAGACCATACATTGGAATCATATTCTAGCATTTCTTTTTATTATATGCGCTGTTTATCTTGTTTTCATGGACTAAAACATGGACGGAAATACATCAAATAAAGTACTTGAACAAAAAATGTTAAGTCGCTTTCATAAAGCACTTTCAAAGTACAGACTAATAGAAGATGGTGATAATATACTTGTAGGATTATCAGGAGGTAAAGATTCCTTATGTCTATTAGAATTTCTTGCCAAAAGAGCAAAAATACACATGCCTTCATTCAAAGTCGGGGCAGTACATGTTAGGATGGAAAATATTAATTATTTGTCTGATTCTACATATTTAGAAGATTTTGCAAGACAATTAGACGTTCCACTACACATTGTAAATACTAGATTTCAGGTTATCGAAGGGGCCAAGAAGCCTGCATGTTTCTTATGCTCATGGCATCGTCGCAAGGAAATATTCAATCTTGCTCAGTCTTTGAATTATAATAAGATTGCTTTAGGACATCACATGGATGATATACTTCACACCTCGCTTATGAATATATTTTACCAAGGTCATTTTTCAACAATGCCGGTAAAATTAGCCATGAGAAAAATGCCTCTCACAATAATTCGCCCGCTATGTCTTGAAACAGAACAAGACATACGTAAATATGCAGAATTACATAACTACAAGAAGCAAATAAAACAATGTCCTTACGAAAACGAATCCACAAGGTCAAGCATCCGAAAAATATTTGAAGATATAGTAAATCTTAATTCTGAAAGTCGATATTCCATGTGGAAAGCCTTGGAATCAGAAGGAAAACTTATAGAATGACATATCTAAATATTTGTTAATCCACATTGTTATAATAATCTTTTCTGTACCTTTGTTGAATAACATTACATACAAAATGAAACGAATATATTTATACATTATAATATTTGCGTTAGTTTTTCCATTTGTTTCAATATCTGCCCAGCGTAAGACAAAGAAAGGAAATGCAAAAAACGAAGTTGTTGATCCTAGAATTGAACGAATGGTTGCAGCCACTCAAGATATTATTTTTGTCGATAGCATTGTAGTAAATAAAGCCGGATTTCTTTCTTTATACAATTTGAATCCGGAATCCGGTCGTCTCATGAAGTACCAAGAGTTGTTTAACGACGATAAACAAACGGAATCATTTGTACATATAAATGAGATGGAAAACAAATGCTATTATTCAAAAGGAGACACTATCAATGGCACAACACTTTTCACAAGTGATAAATTTGACAACAAGTGGAGTCAAGGTTATGAATTAGAAGGGCTTAGGGATGGGGAGAAAATAAAATCATTAAACTATCCGTTTATGATGGCAGATGGTACAACCCTGTATTTTTCAGCAAAAGGTACAGAGAGTATCGGTGGCTATGATATTTTTGTTTCAAGACTTGATATTGAAACTGGAAAATATTTAAAACCTGAAAATATAGGAATGCCCTTTAACTCAACGGCAAACGATTACATGTATGCAATTGATGAGTTAGATAGTATCGGCTGGTTTGTTACCGACAGAAATCAGCCCGAGGGTAAAGTTTGTATATATATATTCATTCCTTCAGAAACACGACAGACTTATGCTCCCGACGAATATACAGAAGAGCAGATAAAAAACTTCTCTCGTATCTATAAGATATCAAATACATGGAAAGATGGGGATGCACACCTTAAGGCAAAACAGCGTTTAGCAAATATATCATTAAACAAGGGCAAACAAAAAGATAAGGGTGATTTCTATTTCGTTATCAACGACAAATATACATACACGAAGCTCTCGGACTTTCGTTCTACAGAGAATGCAACCAGATTCTCTGAATTGCTAGCACTAAAATCCAAGCATAACCTTTTAGGTAATGTTTTGGAAAAAGCACGCATATATTTTTCAACTGCAAGCATTCAAGAGAAAACAGAATTGAGAACAGAAATACTGAGGAGTGAGAAACAATATGAGTCAATGGAGATAGAAATAGAAAAGATGGAAAAAGAAATCAGAAATTCTGAGAATAACCTTTTAAAATAGAAGCCCATGAAAAAGTATTTTGCAGAATCAGAACTCATAATCAACAAGGATGGCAGTGTTTTTCATCTTCACCTAAAACCGGAATATTTAGCTGATAAAGTTATTCTTGTAGGAGATCCTGGGCGCGTAGAACTCGTTGCGTCACATTTCAACTCACGCGAATGTGAAGTATCAAATCGTGAATTCCGTACTATAACTGGTAATTACAAGAATAAACGGATAACAGTGCAGAGTACCGGTATTGGTTGTGACAATATAGACATTGTATTGAATGAAATGGATGCACTGGCAAACATTAACTTTTCAACAAGGAATGAATACGACCAGCATAGACAACTTTCATTTGTACGCATCGGCACATGTGGAGGATTACAACCCTATACACCCACAGGTACATTTATTATAAGTGAAAAAAGCATAGGCTTTGATGGATTACTAAACTTCTATGCTGGACGAAATGAAGTGTGTGATATAGCATTTGAAGAAGCATTCAAGAAACACATGAACTGGAGCCCGCTATTAGGAGCTCCTTACGTGATTGATGCAGATAAAGAACTTACCGAGCGTATCGCTTCAGACGACATGGTTCGTGGAGTTACAATTGCATGCGGCGGATTTTTCGGACCACAAGGAAGAGAATTGAGAATACCCCTTGCCGATCCAAAACAAAATGAAAAGATCGAGAATTTTGAATATAAAGGATATAAGATAACAAATTTCGAGATGGAGAGTTCTGCGGTAGCCGGATTGTCACGCCTTATGGGACACAAAGCGGTTACATGTTGTATGGTTATTGCCAACAGACTCGTTAAACAGGCAAATACAGGATATAAAAACACAATAGACACACTGATTGAGAAAGTTCTCGAAAGAATTTAAACATATAGTATCCCATATGGAATAATTATTATTACAATCTAAATACATTTTAGATAAAAGGGTACTAAAAATAAAAAAAAATGTGTAAGTTTGCATTCCGAATAGAGAGTGTCAAAATATGAAACTCATAATAATGACAAAGCCCACTTTTTTTGTGGAAGAAGATAAAATACTCTCATCTCTTTTCGATGAGGGAATGGAAAATCTACACTTGAGCAAACCTGATGCAGCTCCTATGTATTCGGAAAGACTCCTGACCTTACTACCTGAAGATTGTTACGACAGAATAACCGTCCACGATCACTTTTATCTTAAAGACGAGTACCGTTTGAAAGGAATTCATCTTGAAAGCTTATCCGCAGAAACACCTCCCAAATATAAAGGGCGTATAAGTAGGACTTGCCGCAATTTGGATGAATTGAAAGAGGCAAAGAAAAAATCAGATTATGTTTTTCTACGGAACATCTTTGACAGCCAAACCAACGAAACGGAACATTCCAACTTTACAACTGAACAATTAAAGGAAGCATCTCGTAAAGGTCTTATAGACAAGCGTGTTTATGCCGTTGGCGGTATGAGGCTTGATAATATTCGCAATGCTAAGGATTTAGGATTTGGAGGTGTTGTTATTTGTGGTGATTTATGGAATCGATTCGATATTCACAATGAGCTTGATTACAAAGAGCTCATTGCACACTTCGATAAAATTCGCAAAGCTATTGGTTGAAAAAATATTGTAAATAAACACAAACTTATAATCAAATGAGTGAACAAAACTCTTATATGGTTTTTTCCGGCACCAATACAAGATATCTTGCCGAAAAAATCTGTCAAAGTCTGGGATGTCCCTTAGGGCAACTCGTAATAACAAAGTTTTCTGACGGTGAGTTTGCCGTTTCTTACGAAGAATCAATCCGTGGTAGAGATGTCTTTCTTGTACAAAGCACATTCCCGAATTCAGACAATCTAATGGAATTGCTCCTGATGATAGATGCAGCTAAAAGAGCATCAGCACGTACAATTAATGCCGTTATACCATATTTTGGTTGGGCAAGACAAGACCGTAAGGACAAGCCAAGAGTAAGTATCGGAGCAAAACTTGTAGCCGACCTTTTAGGAGTCGCCGGAATTGACCGTCTTATTACAATGGATTTACATGCCGATCAGATTCAAGGATTCTTCGATGTTCCTGTTGATCACTTATATGCCTCCGGAGTTATTATGCCATATCTCCAGAGTCTTCACCTAAAAGATATGGTCATAGCATCACCTGATGTTGGTGGTTCCAAACGCGCAAATACGTATGCAAAATACTTTGGATGCCCTCTTGTCCTGTGCAATAAGACTCGAGCAAGAGCTAATGTCGTTGAGAGCATGCAGATTATAGGAGATGTGAAAGACAAAAATGTTATTATCATCGATGACATGGTAGATACAGCCGGAACTATAACCAAAGCTGCTGATATTATGAAAGAAGCAGGTGCAACAACAGTTAGAGCCTGTGCCTCACACTGCGTGATGAGTGGTCCTGCAAGCGAACGCGTACAAAATTCATCCCTTGAAGAAATTGTATTCACCGATTCCATACCCTACTCACAACGTTGCGCCAAGGTAAAACAGCTTTCCGTTGCGGATATGTTTGCCGAAACCATTCGCCGTGTCATAAACAACGAAAGCATCAGCAGCCAATATTTGGTATAAACCCTGTCCAAATAATGAGCAATAAACTTATTTACATGATATTGACAGCCGCAAGCATATTGCTTGCGGCTTGTCAGTCTGATACATACAAGATTTATGGTCTTGCTGATTCTCTGAATAATGGCGACACACTTTTTATTACAACAGATTTTGCCAACGGCAACCCACTTGATACCATTATCGTTGAGAACGGAAAATTCGAGATAGAAGGTACAGCAGACTCTACATTTCTCTGTCTGATATACAACCATAACAAGAACATGTTTATACCCTTCTTTATAGAGCCTGGTAATATAAACATTCAACTATCGGACAACCCGGTTCATAACCGTGTATCGGGAACTTCCACAAACAACAAATGGAGAGAGATGAATGACAGTTCTATCCGTATCGGTCGTGAAATAAGCATAATTGCATCTCAATTAAACACACCAGACCTTACAAATGACGAACAAGACCATCTAATAGAGAAATACGGGAAATTAATGTCGCAGTTCAGGGCTTTGGTACTAAAGTATACAAAAGCCAATATATCTAATGAATTCGGATACTTTCTTCTTACTTATTACGATGATTTCTCAAATTACAACAGTAACGAAAATTTCATTGATGCAAAGACAAAGCTTGAACTGATTAAAGAGATGCCGGAGAGAATGCGTAACCGTCCATCCATACAATCTCTTATAGCGCGACTCAAGAATATGTATTCATTTGTTGAAGGGAATAAAATTGTAGATATCACCATGAATGATATTTACGATAATGAAACAAGCTTGATGAAAGAAATTGTCAAAAGCAAAATCACTATTATAGATTTCTGGGCAAGCTGGTGTGTTCCATGTAGAGAAGAAATGCCCAACCTAATCAATTTGTATTCATTATATAAAGATTCTGGTCTTGGTATTCTAGGCATATCATTGGATTCTAAAAAGGAAGACTGGGTAAATGCAACGAAAATGCTATCTATAGGATGGGTACAGATTTCTGATTTACAAGGATGGGGCAATGTCGCAGCCCATATTTTCAACATCACATCAATCCCTCAAACAATCATAGTAAAACAAGACGGTACAATCCTAAAACGAGGATTGAGAGGGATAGAACTTCAACAGTTCGTCAAAAGTTATTTAAGCGACAAATGATGTTATTGTAATATGGGAAATACATTATTAACTACAAGTTATCAATGGTTCTCTAACTAATATGTTATAATATCACAGCATGTTGTATCAAATCATTGTAATTTGATATATTCCATATTCTATTAGTAGTTATCTTCTGAATGAACGAGCACCATTACCAACGGGTATCGCCCTATATTTTTTATAAAATCTATTCAATATCATTGATTCTAAATTCTTTGCATCCTGAGGCCCACGTCGCCTAAACACATCTACATGGCTACCGTTATAATACATATATTGATAACGAGATGCCAGTTGCGTATCTTGTTCTATTCCCCAATCAGGGTTATCCAAAAGCCGTTTCAAGCCTTTAGTAAAATGCTCTTTTAGTCTTCTTAATAAGTCTTCAGACATGCCAATGTAAATAACAGGACTTTTCATTCCATTAGGATAAATATACCCGGTGCCGTCTGTGGTAGAGATAATATAAACACCCACCTCATACCTTCTGACAGGACATTCATAACCCAAGTCCTTGAATTCCAGAAGGTCAAAACTCACATCTGGTTGCCGAAAATCTGGCATAAATGATTTAAGATATTGTTTCATATTTCGCCCGTCATTTGTAATCTATCAAGCCTTAAAAACATCGTGTATACGTACAAGTATATGCAATACATATAACAGTAAGCTACCCTACTCTGCTATGAGTCTCATGATAGTCAAATAGAAAAAATTCAGGAAAATATCTTGGTCCTATATCAATAAAAAACTCCCATCTGCTTTCTATACGGTTGCAGAATGGGAGTTTATATTTGGAATTTAACAGTTATAATTCTTTCTTCAGAGCCTCTGCCATTACTTTATATTCTTCATCTGATAGATATACCTCCTTTGGATTCATACGGAAAACACCGCCAAAATCGGGACCGCCAATATATTTAGGAATAAGATGGAAATGCAGATGCTCGAGCGTATCAGCATAAGCTCCATAATTTATCTTGTCCGGATTAAAAACCTTTTGCATAGCTCTCGTTACACGAGCCACATCTGCCATAAAAGCATTGCGATGTTCATCATCAAGCAGATTCAGATCATCTACGTGCTCGTTGTATGATACCAGGCAACGTCCCCTATAGGTCTGTTCCTTAAATATAAACAAACGCGATACACTCAGTGTGGCTACTTCAATCATAAGACTATGTAAAGTCTCGTTGTTCTGACAATACAGACATTCTTTCGGATCACTTTTCATATTATATAACTCATTAGATTATTTAGTAGATACTATGCAAAGATAATGCAAACGAGCGACAAGAAAACTTGTTTTCAGTTGTCCGAGTGCAGCTTATCTTATGCAAAGATATGTAGTTTTTCTTGAAATATTA
>CAMTJK010000069.1 GCA_947072805.1 uncultured Prevotella sp. | reverse complement strand
TTAAATTCGACCAAATATCTTTACAAATTAACCTTCATTAAGTGCAGTTACGAGCTTCCTAAAACTGTTCGGCGAATCATTACTTTTGGCACTACAACAGGAACAACATAAAAACAACTTTTTCTAATGGTTGTAATGCTTATTTTCGACGACAGCTAAGACAGCTAAGACAACAATAAACTCAAAACATATCGTTATGTTTCACATCAGTTTTGTCGATATGTGTGCCGGATTGCTGCCGCTCATTCACAGAAAAGACCCTTTTCGCAGTATAATCCCAAATCGGCCATTAGACTGTTATGCGCAAACATACTTTCTTTTTGTCATCTGTCTTTCCGTTTATCAGTTACAATGGAACCCCATTGCTCCCTCAAAACGTAAAGACATCTGTTCAAAAATATAAGCAGTTATCATCATAACGCTAATGGCCGATTTGGGATAATATTGCATTCATAGAAAAGACCTCCTTGCGTTATAATGACCTATTTGGGTTAAATTCTAACACGGTATTTGGGTTAATTTGTGATAAAAGAACGTATAATGAAATAAAAATAAGTATTTTTGCAATTCAATAAAAAAGACATACTTATGTCGTGTTTACTTCATATAGAAACCAGCACCGACGTTTGCTCCGTAGCAATAAGCAGCAACGGAGAATGTTTGTTTGAAAAAGTCGATGACAAAGGACCCAATCACGCCGTAAAACTCGGCGTATTCGTAGATGAGGCACTCGCACACATCGACGAACTCGGCATGGCTCTCGACGCTGTGGCTGTGAGCTGCGGTCCGGGCTCATATACGGGTTTAAGAATAGGCGTATCTATGGCCAAAGGCATATGCTACGGCAGAAACATCGACCTCATATCCGTTCCCACCACCGAACTGCTCTGCGTCCCGGTGCTGCTCGGTCATGAGGAGTTGGAAGACAACGCACTGCTCTGTCCCATGCTCGACGCACGACGCATGGAAGTGTACGCCGCCGTGTACGACAGGGCCCTGAGGACCGTACGACCCATACAGGCCGACATCGTAGACGCCGACACCTACCGCGAACTGCTCGACAAGCAACCCGTATATTTCTTTGGAAACGGTGCAGGGAAATGTATGGAAACCATAAACCATCCCAACGCGCACTTCATCGACAACATTGTTCCGCTCGCAAAGTGGATGCAACCCATTGCCGAAAAACGGCACGCACTGGGAATGAAAGAGGATGTGGCTTACTTCGTGCCCTTCTACCTGAAGGACTTTGTGGCAAAAATGCCGAAAAAGCTCATCTGACACAACAAGAATACTATAATGGAAATAAAAGGATTGGACTACAACACGCAGCGTGAGGCGCTGATGATGCCCGAATATGGGCGCGAAATACAGAAGATGGTGGACCACGCCGTTACCATTGCCAACAAAGACGAAAGGCAGTGCTGCGCCGAAACCATTGTGAGGATGATGGCAACCAAAGTGCAGCAGCAACGCGAAAACTCGGAATTTGAACGCACCCTGTGGGACCACCTGTACCTGATGAGCCACAAAAAGCTCGACATAGACTGGCCCTACGACGTAAAGGAAGCCGAAAAGATACACACCAAACCGCAACCCATGAAGCTGCCGGGCAAGACAGACAGGGTACAGCTGCGCCACTACGGACACCTCATGGAGGCAACATTCGCCAAACTGCGCGAAATGCCGGAAGGAGAGGAACGCAACGAGCTCGTAAGAATTACCGCCAACCAGATGAAACGCGACCTCGCCACATGGGGACACGGCTCAATGGAAGACGAAAGGGTGGCTGCCGACCTGCTGAGATTTACCGGAATAGAGATTGATCTGAACACGTTCAAATTTGACCGCTCGGCAAACGGCGACGCTAACGACCAGCAGAAAAAGAAAAAGAGAAAATAACACCCACCGGCAAACCATACTCACCTACAATAGTCATATATCCATAAAAATACATAAGCTTATATGTCTTCATTTATAATAGAAGGAGGTAACCCGCTGAGCGGCACCATAACACCGCAAGGAGCAAAGAACGAAGCACTCGAGGTGATATGCGCGGCATTGCTCACACCTGAAGAGGTACACATAAGCAACATTCCCGACATACTCGACGTGAACAACCTGATAAGGCTGCTTACCGACATAGGGGTGGAGGTGACACGCAACGGCAAGAACGACTATACGTTCAAAGCCGAAAACCTTAACCTCAGCTACCTCGAAAGCGACGACTTCCTTACGAAATGCGCTTCGCTGAGAGGCTCGGTGCTGCTGATAGGCCCGCTGCTGGCACGCTTCGGCAAAGCCGTAATAACAAAGCCCGGAGGCGACAAGATAGGACGGAGAAGACTGGACACACACTTCCTCGGACTGAAACGCCTCGGCGCAAAATTCACCCACATCGAAGAGAGAGGCATCTACGAGATAGGGGCACGCAGGCTGAAGGGATGCTACATGCTGCTCGACGAGGCTTCGGTAACGGGAACCGCCAACATAGTAATGGCTGCAGTGTTCGCACAAGGCACCACAACAATATATAACGCCGCCTGCGAGCCATACATACAGCAGCTGTGCCACATGCTCAACGCCATGGGAGCACAGATAAGCGGCATAGGCTCGAACCTGCTAACAATAGTGGGCACAGACAAACTGCACGGCACACAACACCGCATACTGCCGGACATGATAGAGGTGGGCTCGTTCATAGGCATGGCGGCAATGGCAGGAAAAGGCATACGCATAAAGGATGTGTCGCTGAAAAACCTCGGAATAATACCCGACGCCTTCCGACGCCTCGGCGTGAAGATAAACACCGACGGCGACGACCTCGTAATACCCTACCAGTCGCACTACCAGATAGACTCGTTCATAGACAGCTCGATAATGACCCTTGCCGATGCGCCGTGGCCCGGACTAACACCCGACCTGCTGTCGGTACTGATAGTGGTGGCGACACAGGCACGAGGCAGTGTGCTGTTCCACCAGAAGATGTTTGAAAGCCGACTGTTCTTCGTGGACAAGCTCATTGACATGGGCGCACAGATAATACTCTGCGACCCGCACCGCGCCGTGGTGGTGGGACACGACAAGAAGATAAGACTGCGCGCCGGACGCATGGCAAGCCCCGACATAAGGGCGGGCATAGCTCTGCTCATAGCCGCCATGAGCGCACAAGGCACAAGCCGCATAGACAACATAGAACAGATAGACCGCGGATATGAGGATATCGAGGCACGACTGAACGGTCTCGGAGCCAAAATAAGAAGAGAGTGACAACGGCGGCACACGCAAAAGACGGCAAAGGATAAGCAGCTCCGCGACTGACACATGATAAGAAAAGAAGATGTTTACAAGATAGGTCGGTTGGGCAAACCCCACGGCGTGAAGGGAGAGATATCATTCCAAGTGGCGGATGATGTCTTCGACCGCTGTGACTGCGAATATCTGGTGCTCGAAATGGACGGAATACTCGTACCCTTCTTCATGGAGGAATACAGATTCCGCAGCGACGAAACGGCACTGGTGAAATTCTGCGACGTGGACACGCAGGAAAGGGCTGCAGAACTGACGGGCAGCGACGTGTACTTCCCTCGACAGCTGGCGGAAGATACAGACGAGGCACTCTCGTGGGCTGCCATAACAGGATATGAAATAGTGGACGAGAACAGCGGCAAAAGCATAGGACACATTGCCTCCGTAGACGACTCTACAATAAACATGCTCTTCGAGACGGAAAACGGAACGCTGATTCCGGCTGCAGAAGAGCTGATACGCGACATCGACAAGACAAAAAGACGCATCATAATGACACTGCCGGAAGGCATTCTGGACGACTGAAAAAACAGCAACGACGCTACGGCGCCGGGCTGACAGCGGAAGAAAACACCGGCAGAATGGTTGCACAATGATATGAAAAAGAAACAAATAGCCATACTGGGCTCCACCGGCTCGATAGGAACACAGGCACTGCAAGTGATAGAAGAGCACTCTGACCTGTACGAGGCCTACTGCCTCACGGCAAACAACCACGTGGAGATGCTGGCAGAACAGGCACGCCGATTCAAACCGGCAGCCGTGGTGATAGCCAACGAAGAACGCTACGATGAACTGAAAAGCCTGCTCGCCGACGAACCGGACGTAAAAGTGTATGCCGGAGCAAAAGCCATCGACGAGATTGTGGAGGCAGGACCCATCGACATGGTGCTTACCGCCATGGTGGGATTTGCCGGACTGTCGCCCACCATACACGCCATAAAGGCAAGAAAAACCATCTGCCTGGCAAACAAGGAGACTCTCGTAGTGGCAGGCGAACTGATACGCGACCTTGCAGCACACTACCGCACACCGATACTGCCGGTAGACAGCGAGCACTCTGCCATATTCCAGTGTCTTGCCGGAGAAGGCGACAACAGAATAGAGAAGATATTGCTCACGGCATCGGGTGGTCCGTTCCGCAACTTCACCATGGACAAACTGAAAACGGTGACAAAGGACGACGCCCTGCGCCACCCTACATGGGACATGGGGGCAAAAATAACCATCGACAGCGCAACAATGATGAACAAAGGCTTCGAGGTGATAGAAGCCAAATGGCTGTTCGGCGTGGAGGCCTCACAGATAGAGGTGCTCGTACACCCGCAGTCGATAGTGCACAGCGCAGTGCAATTCTGCGACGGAGCAGTGAAAGCACAACTCGGAGTGCCAGACATGAGACTGCCCATACAGTATGCCTTCTCATATCCCTCACGGCTCCATATGTCGGGCGAGCGGCTCGACCTGCTCTCCCATCCGCTGGAATTCTACAAGCCGGACCTCGAAAAGTTCAGATGCCTCGCACTGGCATTCGAAGCCATTGAGCGCGGAGGAAACATGCCCTGCATAGTAAACGCCGCCAACGAAATAGTGAACCGCGGATTTCTCGAAGGCAAATGCGGTTTCGTGGAAATGAGCGACATAATAGAAAAGACCATGCAACGGACAACTTTCGACGCCAAACCAACCTACGAGACTTATGTAGCCACCGACACGGAAGCGCGGAGAATAGCGCTGGAAGTGATGGGACATTGATACCTACAACAACCCGACAACATAACTTATATATATAATATGGTGTAAGGCAACGCACAACACAAACGGCTGAACCGCCCGACACCAACAATCAGAAACGAAAATGGAAATATTCTTAATCAAGCTGTTGCAATTCATGCTTGCAATATCGCTGCTTGTTCTGCTGCATGAAGGCGGCCACTTCTTCTTCGCCCGCCTGTTCGGAATACGTGTGGAAAAGTTCTACCTGTTCTTCGACCCCTGGTTTCATCTGTTCGAATTCAAGCCTAAGAAGAGCGACACCACCTACGGCGTGGGATGGCTGCCGCTGGGCGGATACTGCAAAATATCCGGCATGATAGACGAATCGTTCGACACGGAACAGATGAAACAGCCGGCACAACCGTGGGAATTCCGCTCGAAACCGGCATGGCAACGGCTCCTCGTCATGGTGGGAGGCGTGCTCGTAAACTTCCTGCTCGCTCTCTTCATCTACTCGATGATACTCTTCCACTGGGGCGACTCGTACGTTCCGACGAAAAACATGACCTACGGCATGAAGTTCAACAGCGAAGCCAAGGCCTACGGATTCAAGGACGGCGACATCCTGCTGGGCACAGAAAATGGCGAGTTCAAGGAGTACGGACTTAACATGCTGCGCGACATGTCGAGCGCCACACGGGTAGACCTGATACGCAACGGCAAACAAATGAGCATAGCACTGCCCGGCGACATCAACCTGCTGAACATGCTGAAATCACAGCCGTCGTTCGTCTTCCCATTCATCCCATCGGTGATAGACAGCGTGCTTGCAGACCAGCCCCTGGCAAAGGCGGGCGTGAAAGCCGGCGACAAGATAGTGGCATTCAACGGTACCGACATAAGCTCGCAGAACGAAGTGCTCTTCGAAATAGACAAGCTGAAAGACGTAATGGCCACCGTGACAACCCACGCCGACAGCATGAAGGTAAGAAACGCTACCATCGTGACCGAACGTGACGGCGCAAGAGATACGCTTAACATAGTGCTCACCGCCGACCTGAAGATGGGATTCATACAGAAACACTACCTCATGCTCTACGAACCGGTAAAGGTGGAATACGGATTCCTTGAGAGTTTCCCCGCCGGAATAATGTACGGCATGGACGTTCTGTCCGGCTACGTGAACGACATGAAGTACGTCTTCACAAGCGACGGAGTGAAACAACTGGGCGGCTTCGGCACAATAGGCAACCTGTTTCCTGCCGCATGGGACTGGTATATGTTCTGGAACATGACGGCTTTCCTAAGCATAATACTTGCATTCATGAACATTCTGCCCATCCCCGCACTCGACGGCGGACACATATTGTTCCTGCTTTACGAAATGATAACACGCCGCAAGCCGAGCGAAAACTTCATGATAAAAGCCGAATATGTAGGTTTTGCCATACTTATTCTGCTCATGCTGGTGGCAAATCTCAACGATATATTGCGCTGGCTGGGCTTGATGTAAACGCAATAAACAAGCAAACAAAGGCTGATAACGGCAATTCCCGATTATCAGCCTTTGTTTTTTTTGCAGAAATTTTCTTTATTTTAGGTTGAACTTTCAGTTTGAAAGCATTTTGTTCTAATTCTATTTCAAATTGAAAGCAAACGGCTTTATTTTATATTCTAATTGTAACAAGCACCTCATACGCTGCTTTTATCAGTTTTGTTTGGTTGTCATTTTGCAACGGTTTTAGTAATTTTGCAAACAAAATGTAACTATTAAAGGATAAAGACAAACTTAATGCAACTAAATATGGTAAATGGATTGTACAATGCCGCTTACGAACATGATGCCTGCGGCGTAGGAATGGTGGTCAATATCCACGGTAACAAAAGCCACGACCTTGTGGACAACGCACTCAAAGTGCTTGAAAACATGAGACACCGCGGTGCCGAGGGAGCCGACAACAAGACTGGTGACGGAGCCGGAATAATGCTCCAGATACCACACGAGTTCATTCTCTTGCAGGGAATACCTGTTCCGGAGAAGGGAAAATACGGTACAGGACTTGTCTTCCTGCCCAAAGATGAGCGCAAACAGCGCGACATCCTGTCGATAATGATTGAGGAGATAGAGCGCGAAGGGCTTTCGCTGATGCACCTGCGCAACGTTCCCACCAACCCCGACTGCCTCGGACAATCGGCGCTCGACACCGAACCTGCCATCAAACAGGTCTTCGTGACGGGAGTGACCGACGACAAAGTGCCAATCTTTGAGCGTACATTATATATAATAAGGAAGAAAATTGAGAAAAGAGTAAAAGACAAAGACTTCTACATCTGCTCGCTTTCGAGCAAGAGCATAGTATATAAAGGTATGCTTTCGAGCATGCAGGTGAGACAATATTTCCCCGATCTCACCAACAACTACTTTACAAGCGGACTGGCTCTCGTACATTCGCGCTTCTCAACCAACACATTCCCCACATGGAGCCTTGCCCAGCCGTTCCGCCTCCTGGCGCACAACGGCGAGATAAACACCATCCGCGGCAACCGTGGATGGATGCAGGCAAGGGAGAGCGTGCTCAACTCGCAGGCCCTCGGCGACATACGCCAGATATCACCCATAGTGCAGCCGGGCATGAGCGACTCCGCAAGCCTTGACAACGTGTTCGAATTCTTCGTGATGAGCGGTCTGTCACTGCCTCACGCCATGAGCGTAATGGTGCCGGAAAGCTTCAACGACAAGAATCCAATATCGGAAGACCTGAAGGCTTTCTACGAATATCACTCCATCCTCATGGAGCCGTGGGATGGACCGGCGGCGCTGCTCTTCAGTGACGGGCGCTTTGCCGGCGGAATGCTCGACCGCAACGGTCTGCGTCCCGCACGCTACACCATAACAAAGAACGACATGATGGTGGTTGCATCTGAAGTGGGAGTGATGGACTTCGACCCGACGGAGATTGCCGAGAAAGGCAGACTGCAACCCGGAAAGATTCTGCTTATAGACACACAGGAGGGCAAGATATATTACGACGGCGAGATAAAGGAACGGCTGGCTGCCGAACATCCCTACCGCCAATGGCTGTCCACCAACCGCATACAGCTCGAGAAGTTGAAGAGCGGACGCAAGGTGAACAACAGCGTGGACAACCTTGTACGTCATGAACTGATGTTCGGCTACGGTTCTGAAGACATCGACAACACCATCATTCCAATGTGCGTAAACGGTCAGGAGCCCACAGCGTCTATGGGTAACGATACGCCGCTGGCAGTACTCTCGGATCGTCCGCAGGTGTTCTTCAACTACTTCCGCCAGCAGTTTGCGCAGGTTACCAACCCCGCCATCGACTCCATACGCGAGAATCTCGTCATGTCGCTCACCGAATATATTGGTCGTGTGGGCTCGGGCATTCTCAATCCCGACGAGTCCAACTGCAAGATGGTGCGCCTGCCCCACCCCATACTCAACAACACCCAGCTCGACATTCTCTGCAACATACGCTACAAGGGATTCAACACGGTGAAGCTGCCCATTGTCTTCGAATGCAAGCAGGGATGCGAAGGACTGCGCGAGGCTCTCGACAGCCTGTGCAAGGAGGCAGAAAGGAGCGTGGACGAGGGTTACAACTACATCATACTCTCCGACCGCGACATAGACAGCGAGCATGCCGCCATACCAAGTCTGCTTGCCGTGAGCGCCGTACACCATTATCTCATCTCGGTGGGCAAGCGCGTACAGACGGCACTTATAGTGGAAAGCGGCGAGATACGCGAGACAATGCACGCCGCCCTGCTTCTCGGCTACGGCGCATCAGCTCTATGCCCCTACATGACCTTCGCCATACTGGACGACCTTGTAAAGCGAGGAAAGATACAGGAGAATTACGAGACGGCAGAAGCCAACTACATCAAGGCGGTGAAGAAGGCGCTGCTGAAGATTATGGCGAAGATGGGCATTTCAACCATACGCAGCTACCGCGGCGCAAAGATATTCGAGAGCATCGGTCTCTCGGAGAGTCTGCTGAAAACATATTTCGGCACGGAAGTGTCTACAATAGGCGGCATCGGACTGGAGACGATAGCCCGCGATGCCATAGCCATGCACGACACGGCCTTTGCCAAGACAGCCACAACCGACTTCCTGCCCAATCTCGGACAGTTCCACTGGCGCAAGGACGGCATACGTCACGCATGGAGCCCGGAGGTCATAGCCACGCTGCAGCTCGCCACACGCACAGGAAGCTATAAGAAGTTCAAGGAGTTCACGCATCTTGTAGATGCCAAAGAGAGCCCCATCTTCATACGCGACTTCTTCGGCTTCAGGCGCAACCCCATAAACATCGACGAGGTGGAGCCGGTTGAAGACATTGTAAAGCACTTCGTGGTGGGTGCAATGAGCTTCGGAGCCCTTAGCAAGGAGGCACACGAGGCTATTGCTCTTGCCATGAACAAGATAGGAGGACGTTCCAATACCGGCGAGGGCGGCGAGGACAGCGAACGTTTCCACTCCACGGTAGACGGCATCTCGCTCTCTTCCAAGACAAAACAGATAGCCTCGGGACGCTTTGGTGTCACTACAGAATATCTGGTGAATGCCGAAGAAATACAGATAAAGGTGGCACAGGGAGCCAAGCCTGGCGAAGGCGGACAGCTGCCCGGCTTCAAGGTGAACGAAGTGATTGCCAAGACGCGCCACTCCATTCCCGGCATCTCGCTCATCTCGCCGCCGCCTCACCACGACATCTACTCCATTGAAGACCTCGCACAGCTCATCTTCGACCTGAAGAACGTCAATCCCAACGCGGCAATAAGCGTGAAACTGGTGGCAGAAAGCGGCGTAGGTACCATTGCGGCGGGCGTGGCAAAGGCAAAGGCCGACCTCATAGTTATTTCGGGAGCCGAGGGAGGAACAGGAGCAAGCCCCGCATCGAGCATGAGGTTTGCCGGAATATCTCCCGAGATAGGTCTCAGCGAAACGCAACAGACACTGGTAATGAACGGTCTGCGCGGACAGGTAAGGCTACAGGTGGACGGACAGCTGAAGACCGGACGCGACGTCATCGTCATGGCATTGCTCGGAGCAGAAGAATTCGGCTTCGGCACGCTGGCTCTCATCGTTCTCGGCTGCGTAATGATGCGCAAGTGCAACCTTAACACCTGCCCGATGGGCGTGGCCACACAAGACCCCGAACTGCGCAAGCACTTCATGGGACGCTACGAATATCTGGTAAACTACTTCACCTTCCTTGCACAGGAGGTACGCGAATATCTCGCCGAAATGGGTTACAGAAAGCTGTCGGACATCGTGGGACACACAGAACTCCTCTGCAACGAGAAGCCTGCCGAGGGCGAAGGCAACGGCGACAAGCATACAGCAACGGCATCAAAGTCGTCGCTGCTCGACTTCCGCAGACTGCTCAACAAGGTAGACAACGGATGCGCCCTGCACCACACCTCTAACCTGCCTGCCGAACTTGACTTCGTGCTCGACCGACAGCTGATACGCTCCGCACAGCAAGCCATAGACACGCAGGAGGAAGTGAACCTCGACTATGCCATAAAGAATACCGACCGCGCGGCAGGAACAATGCTTAGCGGACTGATAGCCAAAAAATACGGAGAAACAGGCTTGCCCGAAAACACCATAAACGTGAAATTCAAGGGCTCGGCTGGTCAGAGCTTCGGAGCCTTCCTCGTACACGGCGTAAGCTTCAAGCTGGAGGGCGAAGCCAACGACTACTTCGGCAAGGGACTGAGCGGCGGACGCATTGCCATACTGCCGCCGGTACGAAGCAACTTCTGCGCAGAAGACAACATAATAGCCGGCAACACGGGTCTGTACGGCGCCACAAGCGGCGAACTGTACATCAACGGAAAGGTGGGCGAACGCTTCGGAGTAAGAAACTCGGGAGCAATAGCCGTAATAGAAGGCGCCGGCGACCACTGCTGCGAGTACATGACAGGCGGAAGGGTGGTCGTGCTCGGCGAAACGGGACGCAACTTCGCAGCCGGAATGAGCGGCGGTGTGGCTTATGTGTGGGACAAGAACCACAACTTCGACTACTTCTGCAACATGGACATGGTGGAAATAAACCTCGTGGAAGACAGCAACTACCGCAAGGAACTGCACGAGCTTATACGACAGCACTACCTGTACACCGGCTCGAAGCTCGCACGCACCATGCTCGACGACTGGAACCGCTACGTGGAAGACTTCATACAGGTCGTACCTATAGAATATAAGCGCGTGCTGCAGGAGGAACAGGTAAAGAAACTGCAGCAGAAGATTGCCGACATGCAGCGTGACTACTAAGCTGTAGCATAACAGGCAGATATCAAAAACCAAAAAAAACTTACTTCACATCATGGGAAATCCAAAAGCATTCTTAACAATACACCGCCAGGAAGCGGGATACAGACCGATACACGACAGAATTCACGACTTCGGAGAGGTAGAACAGACACTGAACAGCAAGGACCGCCGCACACAGGCATCACGCTGCATGGACTGCGGCGTGCCCTTCTGCCACTGGGCTTGTCCGCTGGGCAACAAACCGCCGGAGTGGAATGACGCCCTGTACAAAGGCGACTACGAACTGGCTTACCGCCTGCTCAACTCCACAAACGACTTTCCGGAGTTTACGGGACGTATCTGCCCGGCTCTCTGCGAGAAGGCCTGCGTGCTCAATCTCATAGAACACGAACCTACCACCAACCGCGAAGACGAGGCCGCCATCACCGAAATGGCTTTCCAGGAAAACTTCATCCGCATAGCAACACCCGAACGCAACGGCAAGAAGGTGGCTGTAATAGGGGCAGGACCCGCCGGACTGGTGGCTGCCAACAGGCTCAACCGAAAGGGATATGCAGTGACGGTGTTCGAGAAGAACGAAAATGCAGGCGGACTGTTGCGCTATGGCATTCCTAACTTCAAGCTCAACAAGGCCATCATCGACCGTCGTCTGAGGGTGCTCGAACAGGAAGGTATAGAGTTCCGCTACGGTCAGGACATCGACCTCAAGGCTCTTCCCGAAGGCTTCGACGCCTACGTGGTGGCAACGGGAACGCCCACGGCACGCGACCTGAACATACCGGGCCGTGAACTGAAGGGTGTTCATCCTGCTCTCGACATTCTTGCACAGCAGAACCGCATTCTCGCCGGCATGGAATTCAAGAAGGACGAGCTGGTGAGCGCACGCGGCAAGGACGTGCTCGTCATTGGCGGAGGCGATACGGGAAGCGACTGCATAGGCACCGCCCACCGCCAGGGCTGCAAGAGCGTTACGCAGATAGAGATAATGCCTAAGCCACCCGTGGGTCCGGAAGACCCCAACAACCCATGGCCCAACTTCCCCCGCACGTTCAAGACCACATCGAGCCACGAGGAAGGCTGCACACGCCGCTGGAACATCAACTCGCTCGAGTTTATAGGCAAGGACGGAAAGCTTACGGGAGTAAAGGTGCAGGAAATAGCATGGAAACCAAATCCCGACGGCGGACGCCCGATAATGGAGCCCGCAGGCAAGCCGGAAATAATAAAGTGCGAGCTGGTGCTCCTTGCCATGGGATTCCTGAAGCCCGAACTGCCCGCCTTCGGCAAGAACGTGTTCGTTGCCGGCGATGCCGCCACAGGCGCTTCGCTCGTGGTAAGGGCTATGGCTGGCGGACGCAAGGCGGCTGAAGATGTAGACAAATATCTGAAATAAATACAGCCCTCCGCGCAGACATCTACACACGAAACGGCTGATTACGGATTATCCCTACTAACAAGGGGTAATCCGTATGCTTTTTACACCCCACCGATCACACTGCGATACAACACGTATAACATTAATTTACATTTTGGAAAAATCTTTACTTTAACGTGTGTTAATCGGCA
>CAMTJK010000068.1 GCA_947072805.1 uncultured Prevotella sp. | reverse complement strand
ACGTAACGGCAAACCGATGAAATGGTATTATTTCGCAAAACGCGTAACTTGCTGATTATCAGCGCTCCCTATTTGAGAGTAAAATCGCCAATTTTCGCGTCGTAGGTTTCAAATCGAGGTTTGGTTGCCGATTAACACACGTTAAAGTCAAGATTTTTCATAAAAGTAAATAAATGTTATACGTGTTATACCGCGTATGCAGTAATATGAAGGTTGTGACACTAATGCGAATCGAGCGTAGTTTGTCTGCTACAGATAGAAAGAAAAACGAATTAAAATATTATGACAGAGTGTAGATAGTTGTTTTATCGTTTCTTTTTGTTGAGATTGAATAGATCACTAAAAGCGTTAAAGTCTTTTTTCATTATGATACCGAGCCCCTGGGTGTTTAGGCTTGATTTCGTAAAATATCTGTCGTTAGTCTTGTTATATATATTGATTGCGATATTGCCGTTAGGTAGGAGTAGATATTTTATGTCGAAATCGCCAATGAAGCCGGTGCTTGCTCCGGTAACGTTGTCGCGGTAACCAAACTGCCCGTTGAAGAGTAGCCTGTTGTTAAGCATTCTGCCGCTGAGCAGTCCTTCGTATTCGGCATTGTTCCATCCTTCGTCGCCAGTGGATATGTTTGCACCGAAATTCCAATTTTTACTATCGATTACTGTATTAAGGACGCTGTTTATTTGTCCGGAAATCGTACCGGATAGCAAGCTCTGCATAGCGAGAGAAGTATTGCTTTGTTGCCTGTCTGTCTGCGCTGAAGCATTGTTTGTCTCCTGTGGATAGAAACGTCCGATGCCCAATAGATAGACAACCTGTTGATTCATTTCGTCTTCACCGTTTATGATGCTTCTTATCATCTGTTTTTCATCACTGCTTACGGTAGGCAGGTCGATATCGAAGTCTACAACAGGCGTTTTGGGGCTACCGCTGATATTCATCAGGCAATTTACCCTTGTTGTGTTGCCGGAAAAGCTGTTGCCGATATTAAGATCTGAGAGGGAGACACCGTTAACGGTATGAATAGCTTGTAAGTTTAGTGATGCGTCGTATGGATCTCCTCCGAATACGATTGTTCCTCCGTTGGCGAAAGTAAAGTTCTTTTTTATAATATCTTGAATGGTTATACCGTAATTTCCTCCATCTACTATGTATGTCCCGAACATTTCAAAGCCACCTTTGTTGTAATAGGATGCCCTAAGTGTGCCGTTGCCGGTAAGCGTGATATAGTCATTGGTTCTGTTATCCATGAGGATTTTAAGGGTAGCATCAGGGGTACAGTTTATACGGAAGTCAATGCGAGTGTCTGTGGTTATGGTTGCCGGTGCATGGCTGTCAGTTTGTACCAGTTCCTTGCTTCCTTTAGTTTTATCATAAGAGGAGTGGGTTGTATCAGGTGGGGTTACGTCATACCATGTAATGAATTCCTGATTGGATATTGCATCAGGATTTGAGGCGTTGTATGTGAATATGGAATTTTTCTGTGGAGTGATGTCAATGTTGATTTGAAGTTCTCCGCTACGTCCGTGAATAGCCACATTGCCTGTGCTGAAGACCGTTCCATAGAAGCTGTCCTCACCGAAATCGTGAGTATTGAAAGCAAGTAGATTGTTGGCATCTACATAAAGATCATATGACAAGTTGGTCAGATGCTTATGGTGAATGCCTCCTCTCAAAGTACCCTTGTGCCCGTAAATATCCGTGATGGGTACGTTTGGCAAAATGATATCGTCAGGTATGAAACGTACTGTGTCGTTTTGCATAAAGTATTTACAATTAGTAGGTTTCATGGTCGCCTCACCATTGACGACTAGTTCGCCGGTAAGGTTGATGTTATCTAATGGTCCTGCTAAAACAACCATACCTAGTGTCTGTCCGTTTATATCACGCAAGAAACTACCGGCAAAGGAATGCATGAAGTCGATATATGTGCCTTGTGCCTTGATGCCTAAGTCAATGAAGTTACGCGAAGGTGAAACGTATCCATTTATTAAAGTTTGAGCTTCCGGCCCGTCATTGGCAAGTGCATTTATGTTGATTTGTTTTTCTGTCTTATCCCAATCAACAGAGGCATATAGCACACCCATGTGACCATTCTCAAAAGTGAAATCTTTCACGTTGAGTTCTGCATATGCCGAAAAATCGCCAAATGGAGCAAGGATGAATGTTCTTCCTGTAGCTTTACCTCCGAATTCTACGGCGTGGAAGTTAACTAATTCCAGTACATATTCGATGTCTAGGTCGTTGATATCTATTATGAGAGAATCAGAGGCATTATCAGAAGCCTTACCGTCTATTATAATGTGCTGCTCGCCATGTTTTATGGCGAATTTATTTACTTCAATATTGTTTTTCTTGTATGTAATTCTTGCGGGAAGAATATCCCATGTCGTATTGCCCAATATCATTTCCGAAGGTTCAATTTCTATATCGGCAGATGCAGCATTGTCTATCTCGTCATTATGAAATCGTGTTTTTGTGTTAAATATGCCACATGCTCTTTTTTCCGCTTTGTTATCCCATATAATGGTTGTTAGAAGGTTGTTATTCGCGGCTTTGGCGTTGACCTTCAGTTCCGGACGGTTGCCTTTGCTTGTCACTTTTGTGAGTGAGAGGGATGAGTGTAGAGTGTCTTCCTGAGATGATATGTCGAGAGCACAGTCTTCATATTTTGTGTTCTCATAAACGAATTCTGGTATGATACAGTTGAGTTCAAGATTGTCGTGAGTGTCATCAATTTGCCCATTTAATTTCATTGTTGTGTTGAGCTTAAAAGGTATATGAAAAATCTTTTCAAGCCAATCACTGTTATTTATCTCTGCCTGTAGAGTGAACCTGTTGGCAAAACTTGAACTGAATGCTTTTAGCCCTGGCACTGTGGGAAGTTTCTTTCTTATGGCGTCTATTACGCTTCCGGATAGCGTAGTATAGTCTATATTTCCATATAGTAGAGCAGAACCAATGTCTCCGGATAGGGATAGATAATGGGTGCCTTTTTCTTCATATCCTGATTTGATTATGATGTTGTCAATAGAGTATTTGCCTGTATCAGACGACATGGAAAAATTATTCAGTGAGATATATCCTTCTGCATCGTTGATATTGCTTGCTTTGAAATTAGCTTCGATATTAGCTTGGAAGCATGCATCATCCCATTTGTCTGTAAGTTTTGTTGCTGATGGCGAGAAATTATTAAGCATGGCTTTTATGCTTAAATTTTTTTTCTCATTTTGGGAAAGGTTGTAATTCCCTTCCATATTAAGTGAAACATGTGGGTCTATTATTTGCAGTTGTCCGGTTATGTTGTTGTTTCTGTATGTGCTGTTTAGTCTGATGTCTTTGTAGCTATATCCATTGTAATAGAAGTTTTCTATTTGGGCATCGGCATTTACTGAAAACATCTCTTTTGACGGCATGGCACCATTGAAAGATACGTCAGCAGACATATTGCCCAATTTATCATTATCAAGCAAGCTGTTAAGCTTTACATCTGCCACATGCATCATTCCTTCAAATATTCTTTCGGAAGACATTTTGCAATTGACAGAGACGCTACCTATTGGTATTGACAATATGTTACATTTTGCAATAATATCGCTACCATCGCACTTTGCATTACCATTAATTGTAAGGCTTCCTGTTGAGGATAGCACTTTGGGCATGGGGTGCTTGTATTCATCAATGCATTGGTATGCTAATTCTATAATGTATGGGGAGATGCTTAATTCTTCGATGTTTGTTGCCCATGTTGGTGTTGTGCCTCTGTTGTCATAGAACCCATTGGCATTAATAGTAATATCCTCGGTCGCTGATGTAACGATAAAATGTGATATGTTAATATGCTTGTCTGATCCGGAAAAGCCTAAGGAACATCTGATGGGCTCGCACCATCCTTTGAGCGGTGGCATTAATGCTGCAAAATCAGCAGGGGTGATATTTTGAGAATGTATATTTCCGGAAAAACGTAAGGAACCTTCAGTTATTGCATTGCCAGACATATTATAACTTGCCTGTATGTCATCAATCGCAATCTCACTGGCAGGCATTTTCATGTTGAAATCGTGAAGCCTGATATGACTACGGTTTGCTTCAGCTTTAAAAGCAAGTTTATCAAGTGTTATACCGGAATGCTCTTTTAAGGAGAATTTTTTTACGATGACATTTAATGTATCCGCAGTTAAAGCTTTTAGTGATATATGCGCGCTTAAATTACTGATATTGAGATGTGAAAGATTTAGTAAACTGCTTGATGGAATCACATCATGGCGATCATAACAAATGCTGCTATGTTGCATGATGAAAGTGTTTATACGTAAATCTATAGGCGACTTGTCTGTATTGTCGTCAGTGTTAGAAAGGGAATCAAGAATGAATTGATAATTTGCGGGTGTATTCTTGTCTGTTTTGTATAGATTGAGATGCATTCCAAATAATTGTGCTGATGAAATGGATATTTTCTTTTCCAGCAAAGGTAACACATCTATTTTAACAGCCAGGCGCGCAGCTGCAAACATCTGTTTGTTGGCACGGTCGTAAATAGTTACATCGTCAATGATTATTCTGTTTAGAAAGCCCATGTCGATTCTACCAATATGCACTTCCGTACCGAACATTTGTGATAGGATATATGCTGTTTCTACACCTATACGGCTCTGTATATTAGGTATGTGGAACAGTGTGGCTATCAGAAGGTACAGACTGGTGACAGTCCATACAATGCCTTTTATTATGTGCTTGAATATTTTCAATTCTGTTAGATTGAGATTGCAATTTGTATTTTATGCAAATTAAAGTGCCGCAAAATTACACTAAAAAGTTGGCATTATTGGTTTTTTATAATGTATTATTTAATGGAATAGATGTTTTTTGGTTAATTTTGCAAACACAACTATCCAATTTTTGAGATTATATATGACACGTGTAATTAAATTATGCAAAGGTTTGGATATTAATCTTGTGGGCGAAGCTGATAAAACAAAAATCAAACTTCGTTCTAATGGTAGGTTTATGTTACAGCCGAGCGACTTTGTTGGCGTGATACCTAAAGTCGTTGTTAAGCCTGGTGACAGGGTGAGGGCTGGTGAGCCACTGTTTATCAACAAAGAATATCCAGAGGTAAAGTTCTCGTCTCCTGTCAGCGGAATCGTAGATTCTGTTGTAAGAGGAGAGCGAAGAAAAATTCTTGGGGTCAGAATAAATGCTGATACCGAGATTGAGTATGTTAATTTTGGAAAGAAAGACGTTGAAACGTTAAAAGCAAACGATGTTATCAGCGCTTTGCTTGATGCGGGATTGTTTGGCTTTATAGACCAACTGCCTTATGCGGTTTCGACGAATCCTAAAGCAATGCCCAAAGCAATCTTTGTATCAGCATTACGAGATAAACCTCTTGCTGGAGATTTTGAATACGAGTTGATTGGACAAGAAAAAGATTTCCAGACAGGCTTGAGTGCATTGTCAAAGATTGCAAAGACTTATCTCGGTATAGGAGCAAAACAAAAATCAGAAGCTTTGAACAATGCATCAGATGTCACTGTTACAGCCTTTGATGGTCCTTGTCCTGCTGGAAACGTTGGTGTCCACGTTAATCATATAGACCCGATAAACAAAGGAGAAATTGTTTGGACGGTTGATCCTACAGTTGTGCTGTTCTTTGGAAGATTGTTTAATACAGGAAAAGTTGATATGAGAAGAACAGTGGCACTTGTAGGCAGTGAAGTGATAAAGCCTTTATATGCAGATATGCTTGTAGGTGAAGAACTGAATACTTTGCTGAGTAATAGCTTGAAGACAGAGAGAGAAGTAAGAATTATAGATGGTAATGTTTTGACCGGCAAGAAAACGTCTAAGGATGGGTTCCTTGGCGCTCACAGTTCTGAAATAACAGTTATTCCAGAAGGATCAAATACTGATGAATTTGCCGGTTGGATAATGCCAAGATTAAAACAATTCTCTGTAAACCGAAGCTATTTCTCATGGCTTTTTAGAAATAGAAAATATGTTCTTGATGCTCGTGTTAAAGGAGGGGAACGTCATATGATAATGAGTGGAGAATATGATAGTGTAATTCCTATGGATATCTTCCCTGAATATTTAATAAAATCGATAATAGTGGGAGATATTGATAAAATGGAGCAGCTTGGCATATACGAGGTTGCGCCGGAAGATTTTGCTCTCGCAGAATTCATAGACAGTTCGAAGCTGCAGTTACAACGAATTGTAAGAGAAGGACTTGATGTTCTACGTAAAGAAAATGCTTAAAGTGTAATAATCATGAGTTTACTAAGAAATTATCTTGACAAGATAAGACCTAAGTTTGAAGAGGGTGGAAAGTTGCATGCGTTTAAAAGTATTTATGATGGTATGGATACTTTTCTCTATGTACCTAACGAGACCTCAAAATGCGGCACTCACATACATGATGCTATTGACTCCAAACGTATTATGAGTATGGTTGTTATTGCACTTTTGCCTGCCTTGCTATTTGGTATGTATAATGTGGGATATCAAAATTATTATGCAGCAGGTGCATTGGAAACAGCCGGATTCTTTGAATTGTTTTTTTATGGATTTCTCACTGTTATTCCCAAAATAATTGTAAGCTATATAGTGGGCTTAGGAATAGAGTTTGTTTGGGCCCAATGGAAAGGTGAAGAAATTCAAGAGGGATATTTAGTGTCCGGTATATTGATACCTTTAATTGTACCGGTAACTTGTCCCTTATGGATGCTGGCTATTGCGGTGGCATTTTCTGTTATATTTGTTAAAGAGATCTTCGGCGGAACGGGAATGAATATCTTTAATGTTGCACTTGCAGCACGTGCATTTCTGTTCTTTTCTTATCCTACTCGTATGAGTGGTGACACAGTATGGATCTCTACGGATAGTATATGGGGATTAGGAAACGCCTTACCGGATGGATTTTCGGCTGCTACACCATTGGCTAATGTAGCACAGAACACAGGTCTGCACTATTCCATGATCGATATTATCACCGGATTTATTCCTGGTAGCATTGGTGAAACAAGCCTTATTGCTATTGCTATTGGTGCTGTGGTACTGCTATGGACCGGTATTGCCAGTTGGAAGATAATTTTGAGTGTCTTTGTTGGAGGTGGATTGACTGCAGCTCTTTTACACAATATCGGTATGTCATCAATAAATTGGTATGAACATCTTGTGCTTGGCGGATTTGCTTTTGGAGCTGTATTTATGGCAACAGACCCCGTGACAGGTGCACGTACGGAATGTGGCAAATGGGTGTATGGAATACTTATCGGAGTAATGGCAATTATAATTAGAGTGATGAATCCCGGATATCCTGAAGGTATGATGCTCGCAATATTATTTGCCAATATGTTCGCACCTCTCATTGACCATTGTGTTGTAGAGAGAAATATATCAAAGAGAATGAAACGTTTAACCCATAAAAAATAATCATTATGGCAGAAGAAAAAAAGAGGGGGCTAAATACAGATTCAATCTCCTATATTATTGTATATAGTGCAATTTTGGTAATTATTGTTGCTTTCTTATTGGCTTTCGTCTCACAAAGTCTTAGACCCATGCAGGATTCCAATGTGGTTCTTGATAAGAAAAAGCAAATTCTTGCGGCTCTCAACATTGAGAATTTGAGTGATGAGGATGCGATAAAGGCTTATTCTGCTTCTATAGTGGCAGACAATATAATAGACAAATCCGGTAATGTTGTTGCTGTTGGTAAACCTGGTGGTGAGACGACGGGATTTGTTCTTAACAGTACAGACTATAAAAACGGCAAACTTGCATTATATGTATGTTCGGTGGATGGTAAAACTAAGTATGTCGTACCAGTCTATGGTATGGGCTTGTGGGGGGCTATATGGGGATATATAGCTATCGATGATGATAAGAATACTGTTTACGGAGCATATTTTAATCATGACAGTGAGACAGCAGGATTGGGTGCAGAAATAAAGGATAGCAGGGAGTGGCAATGCAAATTCAAAGGGAAGAGAATTTTTGCATCTTCTCCAAATGCAGACTTGTCTATAGCTTTGGCTGTAAAGAAGTCATCTGATATAAAGAATCCTGCCTCTGAAGTAGATGGGGTGACTGGAGCTACGCTTACATCAAATGGAGTATGTGACATGCTGACCGGATGCCTTGGAGATTACAAAGAGTTTTTTTTGAAAAGATAAAGGATATATATAATGAGTAATTTATTTTCTAAAGAGAACAAGACGGTATTTACAAATCCGTTGAATCTCGATCATCCTGTTCTTGTTCAGGTATTGGGCATTTGTTCGGCGCTTGCGGTTACTGCGCAGTTGAAGCCGGCCATTGTAATGGGACTTGCAGTAACGGTGATAACGAGTTTCTCTAATGTGATTATATCTGTAATTCGCAAAACCATTCCTAATCGTATAAGAATCATAGTACAACTTGTTGTGGTGGCAGCATTGGTTACTATAGTTAGTCAGATACTAAAGGCATTTGCTTACGATGTGAGTGTACAACTGTCTGTTTATGTTGGATTGATTATTACCAACTGTATTCTTATGGGACGTCTGGAGGCTTTTGCCATGATGAACAAGCCGTGGCCAAGTCTTCTTGACGGTATAGCCAACGGTCTTGGATATGCAGCAATATTGGTTATTGTTGGAGCCGTAAGAGAGCTGTTCGGCAGAGGTACTCTTCTTGGTCTCCGTATTGTTCCGCAGGAGGTTTACGAACTTGGTTATATTAACAACGGAATGATGACGATGCCGGCAATGGCTTTGATTCTCGTTGGCTGTGTTATTTGGGTTCATAGAGCTTATTTTTATAAGGAGAAATGATTATGGAACACATGATTAGTTTGTTTATAAGGTCCATCTTTGTGGACAATATGATATTTGCTTTCTTTCTTGGAATGTGCTCATTTCTTGCTGTTTCAAAGAATGTGAAGACATCTTTTGGCTTAGGTTGTGCAGTGACTTTTGTTCTGCTTGTTACTGTCCCTGTAGATTATCTTCTTCTTACGAAGGTTCTCGGACCTGGGTGCCTTATTGAGGGCATAGACCTGTCATATCTTAGTTTCATCCTTTTCATTGCGGTTATAGCCGGTATCGTCCAACTTGTAGAAATGATCGTTGAGAAATACTCTCCTTCACTTTATTCTGCTTTGGGCATTTTTCTTCCGCTCATTGCTGTAAACTGTGCTATCATGGGAGCTTCGCTATTCATGCAACAACGTATCAATCTCGATCCTTCAAACACGCAATACATTGGCAGCTTGGCTGACTCTTTGGTTTATGCATTGGGTAGTGGTATAGGATGGACTTTGGCTATTGTATCTATGGGTGCAATACGAGAGAAAATGCAGTATAGTGATGTGCCAAAGCCGTTGCAGGGATTAGGTATAACATTTATTACTGTTGGGCTTATGGCCATGGCAATGATGTGTTTTTCGGGACTTAATATATAAGAATAGGCAGCTATGATAGAATTTATATTGGCAAGTATGGGGGTATTCCTTGTAACAATACTCCTTTTGGTTATACTTCTGCTGACAGCAAAGAGATACCTGTCACCGAGTGGAAATGTAAATATAACAATCAATGGTGACAAGACGCTGAATGTACCTCAAGGTGCCAGTCTTATGAGTGTATTGAATGAGAATGGGGTCTTCTTACCTTCTGCTTGTGGTGGAAAGGCATCGTGTGGACAATGCAAACTACAGGTATTAGAGGGTGGCGGTGAGATTCTTGATTCAGAGAAATCACACTTCACAAGAAAGCAGATAAAGGAGCACTGGCGACTTGGTTGTCAGTGTAAAGTGAAAGGCGACTTAAAGATAAAAGTACCAGAGAGTGTGCTTGGTGTGAAAGAGTGGGAGTGTACTGTTATATCAAACAAGAATGTATCAAGCTTTATAAAGGAATTCATTGTGGCGTTGCCTCCTGGAGAACATATGGATTTCGTGCCCGGTTCTTACGCCCAAATTAAGATACCGGCATATGATTGCATTGACTATGACAAGGATTTTGATAAGGACGATATAGGCCCTGAATATCTGTCTTCATGGGAGAAGTTTAATATTTTCTCACTTAAAGCTCATAATCCGGAGGATACAATCCGCGCATATTCAATGGCGAATTATCCAGCAGAAGGAGATAGGATTATGCTTACTGTCCGAATAGCCACGACACCATTCAAGCCCAGACCACAGGTCGGATTCCAGGATGTTCCAACCGGAATAGCTTCCTCATATATCTTCAGCCGCAAACCTGGTGACAAGGTAATAATGAGTGGACCTTATGGTGATTTCCATCCCATCTTTGATTCTAAGAAAGAAATGATATGGGTAGGTGGCGGTGCAGGTATGGCTCCGTTGAGGGCACAAATTATGCACATGACAAAGACCTTGAATACTCGTGATCGTGAGATGCACTATTTCTATGGAGCACGTTCTTTGGTAGAAGTATTCTATCTTGAAGATTTTCTAAAACTAGAGGAAGAATATCCTAATTTCCATTTCCATCTTGCTCTCGATCGTCCGGACCCTGCAGCAGATGAAGCCGGGGTGAAATATACAGCAGGATTTGTACATAAGGTAATGTACGATACTTACCTTAAAGACCATGAAGCGCCTGAAGATATTGAATATTACATGTGTGGTCCGGGTCCTATGTCGAATGCCGTAGTACAGATGCTTGACAGTATAGGTGTTGATGCCGCATCCATAATGTATGATAATTTTGGCGGATAACCACATCTCATGAAATATGAAGTCCCGACAGGTCTGAAAACGACTGTGTCGGGATTTTATTTTGTGTTTACTACATCTCTGTTATGCCGCATGTTTAACCCATATAGATCATTAAACTGCAAAAGTTTTTTTATGAGAATGCTATATATGCTATATGTTGATAACAACTTGTATTTTTGAATTGATGTCTTTAGCGTTTTTAGGAGCTAATGTAATTACAATGTAAATAATATGTATAAATACAGATGGGAAAAAGTTTGTTTACGTATAGTGGTCTAATGAATGAATGGGCTCTGAAATGACGCAAGGGGAGTACTATATTGGTGGATGATTGTGCAAATTACCAACAGACGCTCTGATTGTTGTTGCGCAGTGCCTTTTTTTGCAGCTTATTCGTTAGATTTGCAGATGGAAAAAGAAGCAAGACAATGGAACTTACCGTACCACATCTGATGGACATAGAGCAGCTTGTAGCCAACTGCAACATAGTATCTGTGCATAAGTATGGATTCTTCCTTTGCCGCAGGGGCACGGCAAGCATATTCTTGGGCGATGAGGTGTATCGCCTGTCGCGTAACAGCCTGTGCATTTATACTCCTAACACTTTTATCAGAATACTCGAAAAAGCAGTGACTTGCAGGGCATACTGTTGGGTGATACCGTAGATGCCTATTGGCACGTGGTGTGCGCTATCGATATACACCGGCGCTTGCAGATACGCACCTCGCCATGTGTGGAGGTAACGGAGGAGCAGGCGGAAAGCATAGTCAGACTGGCTGAAATAATGGAGGAGGAACGAGCGGCTTCTGACATTGCCATGAACGTAGAGAACGATGTCGGCGTGGATGGTGGAATTCACGCCCTTTTCATGCGCAATCTGCGCTATGCCGTATGTCTGAAAGTACTTGAGGTATATTTCGGCAACAAGGCTGTGCCGGCAATGGAACAGAGCAAGGACGATGCCGTGTTCAACCGCTTTCTTGTTTCACTCTACGACAATTGTCACATACATCGTGGCGTACAGTATTACGCCAACGAACAGCACCTTTCACCTTATTATTTCTCTTCTATAATAAAAGACAGGAGCGGTAAGACAGCCATGCAATGGATTGAGAATGTGACGATGATGTTTGCCAGACAGTACCTTGAATGCTCGGATTTGAGTGTCAAGGAAATTGCTGACAGACTGAAATTTCCCGATCAGTCGGCTTTCGGACGATACTTCAAACAGCGTGAGGGATGTTCTCCTGGACAGTACCGTATGAAGAAACGCAGAAGCTGATGCCATGATGGGAATGCCATGTCCTTGCTTGATGATGTACAAGCATACAAGACAAACTATTTATCAACATATTGTAAAAGTGAAATTATCATGAAGATTGCTGTATTCGGTGCAACCGGTATTGCCGGCAGAGCCATTGTAGATGAGTTATTAAGCAGAGGAATCAATGTTACGGTACTGATACGCTATGCCGCTAGGGGGCAGTAAGGCATAAAAGGCTGAATGTGATAGAAGGATGTGTGACCGACAGTAGTGACATCCGTAAGGTGATAGAGGGGCAGGATACCGTAGTACAGACGTTGGGCATCGGTGGCAAGGGGAACGGAAAACCTACAACCTTTGTTTCTGAAGCCAACAGGCTTATAATGGATGAGATGGAGGCTATGGGTGTAAGACGCTTTATTGCCATCAGCGTGATAGGAGCAGGCGATAGTCTGTTCTTTATGCCTTGGATCTACCGTAATTTCGTAATGCCTCTGTTTATGAAATGGTTTGTTCCCATTATCGAGGACAAAAACAGAATGGAGACGATGATACGCAAAAGTAAACTTGACTGGACAATAGTGCGGTGTACTACGATAAAGAACATTCCACCACGTGGTAATGTAAAGGTATCGTTCGATGGTAAGGTTATAAAATACAGCATTGCAGCTGCAGATATGGCAGCGTTTTTTGCAGACTGTATTTCTGAGAACAGATACCGGCTTCAGACACCTGTTATCTGTAACAGCTGATATAACACGTATAACATTTATTTATTTTTATGAAAAATGTTTACTTTAACGTGTGTTAATCGGCACCCAAACCTCGATTTGTAACCTACGACGCGAAAATGAGCATTTTTACTCTCAAATAGGGAGCGTTGATAGTCAGCAAGTTACGCGTTTTGCGATATAATACCATTTCATCGGTTTGCCG
>CAMTJK010000067.1 GCA_947072805.1 uncultured Prevotella sp. | reverse complement strand
AAATCGCAAAACGCGTAACTTGCTGACTATCAGCGCTCCCTATTTGAGAGTAAAAACGCTCATTTTCGCGTCGTAGGTTTCAAATCGAGGTTTGGATGCCGATTAACACACGTTAAAGTAAAGATTTTTCCAAAATGTTAATGAAACCTTTCCAACAGTAAAACAGATGTATCCGCCTTTCACTTCAGTCCGACAAGCTGTGAAAAGAACTTCTTTCTCCTAACATAATACTGCCACAGCAACGAGAAACGCTTGCATTCTTCTATTGGACCGCCCACATGCGAAGCTTGAATGACTTCTCGGTCGGTAGCAAAATCAATCTTCCATTCTTCAAAAGCCTTTCTAGCCCTTATCACAGCCTTGAAATCGCCCAGGTTTCTCTTTAATATCAGCATCTCGAAAGCTGCAAGATAATCGAGGAACAAACGCATGCGCATCACATAGCGCAACTCTTCATCGGGAAGACACTTGTAAAGCATGGTAAGATTATTACGAAAATTGAGAAATGTCTTCATGGGATTTGCTTTCGGCAAGGTTCCTCCTCCTACATGATATACCTTGCTTTGAGGCACACAATATATCTTACGACCTCTTATGCGCAACCTCCAACACATATCAATCTCCTCGTTATGTGCAAAGAAACGCGGGTCAAGACCTCCCACTGCACGGTAATCGGCAGCACGTATGAGCAGTGCCGCACCGGTGGCCCACAATATAGGCACAGGCGTGTCATACTGTCCGTGATCTGCCTCGACTGTATCAAAAATGCGTCCACGACAGAATGGATATCCAAAACGGTCTATATAACCTCCGCACGCGCCCGCATACTCAAAACTATCGCGCCTGAACATGGACAGTAACTTGGGCTGACAGGCTGCTACCTCATCATGCTCGTCCATGAATGAGACAAGCGGCGCAAGCCAACCGGGAGTGACCTCTATATCAGAATTGAGCAGGAGAAAATATTCGGCATCTATGCTTTGCAATGCCTTGTTGTATCCTTCCGCAAATCCCCAGTTACGGTCAAGAATTATCAACTTGCATTCAGGGAATTCGTTCCGCAATAATTTAATGGAATTGTCTGTAGAACTATTGTCTGCAACATAAACGGCTGCCTCACCAGCTGAATATTTCAACACCGACGGCAAATATTGGCGCAACATTTCCGCACCATTCCAATTAAGAATGACAATGGCTATCTTATCCATAAATAAATTCTGCTTTTAATGCCGACTTGTCGTGATTGAAACCTCCAAGCCGTACATTTATCAACTTGTTGTCATACTCTTCACGGGCAATGTCCGGCGAGAGTTCCACACGTATGTAATTGCGCGTAAAACCGTGCATGGCCTTTCCACGCGGAGCTTTTTCAAATAGCACTTCAGCCTCTGTCCCTATGAAACGGGAGTAAAAAGACTGCGTTTTCTCATCAGACAAGTCAAGAAGTCGTTTGCTACGTTCCTTCTTTGTGCGATCATCAACAATGTAATCAATCTTCAAGGCTGCCGTTCCGGGACGTTCGGAATAAGGGAAGACATGCAGTTGCGATACATCGAGACCTGCAAGAAAATCGTAAGTCTCTTCAAAACATTCAGAAGTTTCACCCCTACAGCCCACCATCACATCTACTCCTATAAACGCATCGGGCATACGCTGTTTTATCTTACGTATCTTATCAGCAAACAGACTGCTATCGTAATGTCGGTGCATAAGCCGCAATACAGTGTCACTGCCACTCTGGAGCGGTATGTGAAAATGGGGCATAAAAGCGCGGCTTACAGCACAATAATCTATAAGCTCGTCGCTGAGCAGATCGGGTTCGAGACTGCTTATTCGATAACGGCAAGCACCATCGACATCATCGAGTGCCCTTACAAGATTCAGGAAGGATTCGCCGGTGGTTTTACCGAAATCTCCGATATTTACACCCGTAAGCACAATTTCCCTTCCACCGTCTTCTACAGCCTTTTGGGCCTGGTGTACGAGGGATTCAATGGATGGGTTACGGCTGAAACCTCTTGCATAAGGAATGGTACAATAAGTGCAGAAATAATCACAACCGTCTTGCACTTTCAAAAAGAAGCGGGTGCGGTTTCCCCGCGAACAACTTGGCGCAAAAGTCCTTATATCCTTTGTACGAACCCTATGGACTTCTGCCGACGTTACGCTTACATCTCTCGACGATATAGGTATATTTTTAGATTCATCAAGATAGCCGCCCCATGCTTCAGAAAGGAACTGTACGAGATTTGACTTTTCGTTCGAACCAAGAACCAGGTCTACCCCATCTATGGATGCCACGGTATCAGACTCCAACTGGGCATAACAACCCGTTACAACAACAAAAGCGCCGGGATTGTTGCGCACAAGCCTGTGAATGGCTTGACGGCATTTGTGATCGGCAACTTCTGTTACCGAACATGTATTAATGAGACAAAGATCGGCTTTTTCACCTTTTTGTACAGTACGCACGCCCATCTCCTGTAACAATTTGGCAAAAGTGGACGTTTCAGAAAAGTTCAACTTGCAACCTAACGTGTAATAAGCCGCCAGCTTACCCTGAAATGCGGATGAATCAATCATACCTTATTATATATATAATACATTCGACCGACAAAGGTAATCATTTTTTTGCTATTACGCTGAAAAACAGCTCTTATTAATAAGAAAACTAAAAGAAAGTGTGTTTTTTAACACTTTATAAAACGTTATAAATCAAGTCTTTGCAGAAATGTTACAAAATTAGGAAGAAAAAAAACATTAAAAAAAGAACAACGTATCGAAAAAATATATACCTTTGCATCGTTTTAATAAACAAATGATTGTTTTACAGATTTAAAAAGCAAAAGAAATGAAAAAATTAGTATTTATGTTCGTAGCTGTTGCAGCTATCTCTTTCGCATCATGTGGTAACAAGACCAACCAGGCTGCTCCTGTTGATTCTGACACAGTAGCTGTTGTTGATTCTGTAGTTGCTGACTCTGCTGCTGCTGACTCTGCTGCTGCTGACTCTGCTGCAGTTGAAGTAGCTGAAGAGAACTAATATCTGCAACCTCGAACTAAAGAAAAGAGAGAAAAAAGTCGTCGGAGTGATTCCGGCGACTTTTTTTATTACAAACGTGTAACCACACACATGAATTGTGGATGACCCGAAAACAAAGCTGTTCTGTTAATTATTAAAAAATAAAGGGACAAAAGCTATGCTATATAATATTTTTAGGGTAATTTTGTGTCGTTTTATTTAAATCATATAGACTTATGAAGAAGATTATATTGATGACATTGATGCTTGTATGCGGTTTTGCATACGCGATGGCACAGAAACCGGCAGAAATCAAATTTGACAAGACAACCCACAACTTCGGGACTTTCTCCGAATCATCACCTAAAGTGACATGCACGTTCACCTATACTAACGTTGGCGAATCACCGCTAATTATCAATCAAGCCATAGCAGCATGTGGTTGCACCGTACCCGAATATACCAAAGCACCGGTTCAACCAGGAGAGAAAGGTGAAATAAAAATCACATATAACGGAGAGGGCAAGTTTCCCGGTCACTTCAAAAAGTCAATCACGGTGAGGACAAATGGTGTAGTTGAAATGACTCGCCTCTACGTGGAAGGCGACATGGAAGAAGCCAAGAAATAAAAATCTGAAGAGCAAACAAAGCAACTGTAAATATACATATAAAAGGCGCAAACCGACAGCGGAACAGCATCCGCGCAACTAAGGTTTGCGCCTTTTATATCATTATAATCATCACAAAAGATAAAAACAACGCAAATCAGAACGCATTGAACAGATTGGGGCTGAAAAAACGCATCAGAAAGAATAAGATAGCCCAAGCGAGCAGTATTCATTCATCTGCCAATAGTTCCAATCTTCATCACGCTTCGTTGAGTCATCAAGACGTGGATAGATGAAAATAGTGGTACTTAAATATTTGGTAACACTTAGTGTGAATGTATTTTCCCATTCCAAAAGCGACTTTTCGTAAGTCGTATATCCATACAAGCGAGTAACCCATTTTATCTGATCGGTGATATTCCACGTCAAACTCGTTGTAAGCTGCGAACCAAAATCCTCCAATGTGTGATGATCTCCCACTACACCCAAACTTTTGGCGAGGTTTTTACGATCCACATACCTGAAGTTGAAAGAAAGGAATGATAGATTGACACTACCCTTCAGACGTTTATTCCTTGTCTCAATGGAATAATCCATACCAAGACCTACGTTAAGGTTGAACGGAGACATGAAGTCCGAATAAACTTTCTTGTCATTGCTCTTTAATCCCTTGGTAAACTGAGTGTAAGCCAGTACCTGAATGGTATAATACCAATGCTTGGTGGCCTGAAGTCCGAGCTTTCCCGTATAACGAAGCAAATCATTGTTAGTCTTGTATTTATGAAGAGTATCTGACGGGGATGTCTGAAAACCGAGCTTCATCTCAAGCTTATTCTCAAACTTGAGCCTGCGCTTATTATTATAATCAGCCGTAAGCGTAACGTTACCCACCATCGAGTAATTGCTTTCTCCACCCTTATGCCAATTTTCAGAAACATAATTCTGCATTACCTGCAAGCTGTTGTCACCACTAAACGTCCAGAAATTAGGTTTCTGCAGAACAACCTCTACGGGCGCATATAGAGGCTCGTCAGGCACAGGAGCAGCCTTATCTGTGAAAACTACCTTCGGACGGACCTTCTTCTCCACGTCACTTCGTATCGTACCGACTGCATTCAACCGCGATTCAGTATTCCTCACAAGATCCGGTCGCTTTCTGTACATTGCAAGCATCGCCGCATCAACAGCATCAGACACATCATCACCTGCTTCCGGCTCTACAGAAATAGAAAGAGCTTTGCGGGCTGCAGAATGATAAAACGTTGGAGGAACAAACAAACGATAATAACGCCCATCAGAAGCTTTACCAACGGTAAGCTGTCCGGACAAGACAAGAGAGTCTATCTGTCGGAGTGAATTTTTAAGTGAGTCCATATACGCGGTAATAACCAGCGGAACGTCCTTTTGTTGTGAACGAAGTGAATGACGCTGGGCATACATAGAAACACTCAACATAGCAATACAAAGAAGCAATATCTTACGTGGACAATTCATTCTACATCATTTATAACCATGCCTGACATCGGGCATTTTGCATGTAATAACAGGTTCTCGGCAACCTTTACTATTAAAAGCGGCTACAAAGATAACTAATATTATCGTATTTCAGTTTATATGGCATCGTTTTCTGCGTTTTTACACCTGCATTGGCATTATATTTAACGTGAAAGTATGATAAACTCAATTTGTCCCTTATATATAATTAAGGTGTAATAAACATATATCAAAAAAAACAGAAAGCAAAGCGAAGACAGAGAAAAGTATAAATGAGCAAGTACAAGCTAATGTAAAGTCAAGCTATACGTGCAAAAAGAGCAATCAAAATTCATAACACGCTGAATACTTTGCAAATGCCTTTGACAGCAGTGCATGTTGCATTGGCTTGAAAACTTCAGCTAATCTTTGCGGGTTTCGACTTTTTTTATTAATTTTGCGCCTTGTAT
Organism: uncultured Prevotella sp.; assembly: GCA_947072805.1. Classification (GTDB taxonomy): domain Bacteria; phylum Bacteroidota; class Bacteroidia; order Bacteroidales; family Bacteroidaceae; genus Prevotella. The sequence continues at coordinate 7,360 of CAMTJK010000067.1, read as the reverse complement.
ATTTATCAAGGTTTTAGAAATTGAAACATAAAACATTATAATCGTGGCAGAAACAAAGTACATCTTCGTTACGGGCGGTGTGGTTTCATCGCTGGGCAAAGGCATAATTTCATCTTCTATCGGCAAATTGCTGCAAGCAAGAGGTTATAATATCACTATCCAGAAGTTCGATCCATACATTAATATTGACCCGGGAACATTAAATCCTTATGAACACGGAGAATGTTATGTTACCGTAGACGGTATGGAAACCGACCTCGACCTCGGACATTACGAACGTTTTACCGGTATTCAGACAACAAAAGCAAATTCGCTTACCACAGGACGCATATATAAGGCAGTCATAGACAAGGAACGCCGCGGTGACTATTTGGGAAAAACCATTCAGGTAGTACCCCATATCACCAACGAGATAAAACGCAACGTGAAATTGCTCGGCGAAAAATATCACTATGATTTCGTCATTACGGAAATCGGCGGTACAATTGGTGACATAGAAAGCATGCCTTTCCTTGAAGCCATCAGACAGATGAAATGGGAATTGGGACGTAACGCGGTATGTGTGCACCTCACATACGTGCCCTACCTTAAAGCTGCCGGCGAATTGAAGACCAAACCCACACAGCACTCTGTAAAAGAATTGCAAAGCGTGGGAATACAACCCGATGTGCTCGTACTACGCACAGAAAAACATTTGAACAACGATATATTGAAAAAAGTGGCTTCATTCTGTAATGTCGATATCGACTGCGTAGTGCAAAGTGAAGACCTTCCCTCAATCTATGAAGTTCCGGTAAACATGCAACGTCAAGGTCTTGACACCGCAATATTACGCAAGCTCGACATCGAGGCAGGCGAAACACCAACACTCGGACCATGGAAAAACTTTCTTGAACGACGAAACAATGCCACTAAAGAAGTGAAAATCGGCCTCGTTGGCAAGTACGACCTGCAGGACGCCTATAAAAGTATACGCGAAAGCCTATCGCAAGCAGGGACATACAACGACCGTAAGACTGTACTGACATTCATCAACTCAGAACAGATTACAGAAGAAAATGTTGCTGAAAAATTGGATGGACAAGACGGAATAGTTGTATGTCCCGGCTTCGGACAACGAGGCATAGAAGGCAAAATTATCGCAGCTCACTATACAAGAACACACGATATACCAACATTCGGAATTTGTCTTGGTATGCAGATGATGGTAATAGAGTTTGCCCGCAATGTTCTTGGATATGCTGATGCCAACAGCAGGGAAATCGACGAGAAGACAGTGCACAATGTTATCGATATAATGGAAGAGCAAAAGAACATCACCGATATGGGTGGAACAATGCGTCTTGGTGCATACGAATGTGTACTAAAACAAGGTTCACGCGTCTTCGACATTTACAAGAAAGAACATATTCAGGAACGTCATCGCCACCGTTATGAATTTAACAATGACTATCAGACCGAATACGAACGCAACGGAATGCAATGCGTAGGAAAGAATCCGGAAAGCAATCTCGTGGAAATCGTTGAAATACCAGGTCTAAAATGGTATATCGGGACACAATTCCACCCTGAATATCAAAGTACTGTGCTTAATCCACATCCCCTATTCCTTGACTTCATAAACGCAGCTATCAAAAACAAGAAAGATGAATAAGAACAACATCATAGGATTCTTACTGATCATCCTGGTACTGATTGGCTTCAGTTGGTACAATCAGCCATCATCAGAAGAGATAATTGCTCAACAGAAACAAGACTCCATTGCCAATGCGATGAAAGAAAAGGCAGAAATGGAGCAGAAAATAGCAAGTGAAAAAAAGAAAGCACAAGCCATTGCTGAAGCCTTGAACGACACAACCGCCTTGTTTCACAAATCACTCAATGGAACAAACAAGACCGTGGTACTCAAGAATGAGAAAGTGGAGCTGACCCTCAATACCAAAGGCGGAACTGTCAGCAAAGCGAAAATTCTTGGCTTTCCTGATCGTAACGGTGAAAAAGACATAACACTTTTTGATGGAAATGATCAGAAAATGAACTTCATGCTGTCCGGCAAAAGCATGAATATCGTAACAAATGACCTCTTTTTCGAACCCTCAAACATAAGCGATTCCACCGTTACCATGACTGCAATGGCTGGTAATGGCGGCTCGATATCCATCAATTACGTGCTCGGGAAAGACTATTTGCTCCACATTTCAATGCGTGCCAACGGACTCTCAGGTGTCTTTGCGCCAAATTATCGGGAGATGGACATCGAGTGGACGGACAAATGCAGACAGCAAGAAAAAGGATTCACATTTGAAAACAGATACGCATCGCTCACTTATAAGGAAAATAATGGTGGTACGGATTATCTGAACGAGACTTCAGAAAAGATTGACGAGAAAATAGAAGAATCTCTTGACTGGATTGCTTTCAAGAACCAATTCTTCAGTGCAGTACTCATTGCCAAAAACAATTTCGCAGCAAACTCGCTGATGACAAGTGTTCCCCAGGAGAAAGGCTCGGGCTATTTGAAGTTCTACCAAGCCAAGATGAAGACATTCTTTGATCCTACCGGAGCAGAACCGACAGAGTTTGAAATGTTTGTTGGTCCAAATGATTTCCGTCTGCTTCAGAACATTGAAGAAGAGAGTAAATTTGGAAAAGACCTTGAACTGCAGCAACTCGTTTATTTGGGATGGCCGCTTTTCCGAATCATAAACCGCTGGTTTACATTATATGTTTTCGACTGGCTTACAGGCTTCGGACTCAACATGGGTATTGTTCTTATTCTTATCACACTTCTACTGAAGCTCATCACCTACCCGATGGTAAAGAAGAGTTATATGAGCTCTGCGAAGATGCGTGTTCTCAAGCCCAAAGTGGAAGAAGCAACCAAGCAATATGACAAGCCGGAAGACCAGATGCAGAAACAGCAGGCAATGATGGCCATCTATTCAAAGTACGGAGTAAGTCCGCTTTCTGGCTGCTTACCAATGTTGATTCAGATGCCAATCTGGATTGCAATGTTCAATTTCGTACCAAACGCAATACAGCTACGCGGAGAAAGTTTCTTATGGATAAATGACTTATCAACATACGACCCTATAATAGAATGGGATACCAATATATGGCTTATCGGTGACCATCTCAGTCTCACATGTATCCTTTTCTGTGTCTCCAACATTCTTTATTCAGTCATGAGCATGCGCCAACAACGCGACCAGATGGTGGGACAACAGGCTGAACAAATGAAGATGATGCAATGGATGATGTATCTCATGCCGGTTATGTTCTTCTTTATGTTCAATGACTATTCTGCCGGTCTTAACTTCTATTACTTCATATCCTTGTTCTTCAGTGCCGCAATAATGTGGACATTGCGCAAGACTACAAACGACCAGAAGCTTCTCGATATTCTGGAAGCACGATATAAGGAGAACCAGAACAACCCGAAGAAGATGAGCGGACTTGCAGCAAGACTTGAAGCCATACAGAAGCAAGCAGCCGAAATACAGAGACAGCAGCGTGAGATGCAAAACAGAAGAAAACAATGATATTCTCGAAGCTGTATCGGAAGTTTATTCTGACAATATAACTCAATAAAAAGCAATGCGCGGATTACACGGATAACCTTATTGACGGGAGTCCATGAAATCCGCGTATTGCATTTCCGTACCGACAGACAAAGAGGACATCCGACAATATACATATAAAGATATGAAAACATTAGCAACATTAGCAGTAGCAGCTATGACAACAATCGCAACGGCAGGCAACGCGAAGACAGCCGATGAGATAAACATCGCAAAAAGCAACATCACTCTGAAGAGCAGGCAGATGACACCGGAGGCTTTATGGGCAATGGGACGCATCGCCACTGCAGAAGCTTCACCCAACGGCAAACAGATTGTATATCAAGTGGGATATTACAGTGTTGAAGCCAACAAGGGACATCAGGTGATTTGCGTCATCGATGCCAACGGAAAGAATAGCCGCCAACTGACATCTGCAGCCAACAATGAGACTGATCCTACATGGATAGACGGCGGCAAGAACATAGCATACCTCTCCGGCGGTGAAATATGGAAGATGAATGACAAGGGAGAAGGACGCGTTCAGCTTACGCACTCCAACGGCAAGATAGAAGGCTTCAAATTTTCACCTGACGGAAGCCACGTGATACTTATCAAGTCTCTGCCTTTCAACGAGATAATAAAGAAAAATCCCGATGATCTGCCAAAGGCAACGGGAAGACTCGTTACCGACCTCATGTATAGGCACTGGGATCATTATGTAGAAAGCATACAACATCCTTTCCTTGCAAAGGTTACAGCAGACGGCATTGATGTGGATGCTAATACAGATATACTGAATGGCGAGCCTTACGAATGTCCCATGGAACCTTTTGGAGGCATAGAACAGCTTACATGGAGCCCTGATTCCAAGACAATTGCATATACATGCAGAAAGAAGATCGGTGCTGATTACGCCATATCGACTGATGCCGACATCTATCTGTACGACATCAGCTCTCATGAAACACGAAACATCTGCAAAGAATCCGGTTACAAAGCACCTTCTGTAGATGCAACGCACACTATGAAAGACCAAAGCGTGAACAGCGAAGAGAATCTAAAGAACAATCCCGGCTACGATACCAACCCACTGTTCTCGCCTGACGGAAAATACATTGCATGGCAGAGCATGGCACGCGACGGATATGAGTCAGACCGTAACCGCCTCTGCGTCTATACACTGGCAACAGGCGAAAAGAATTACGTAACAGAAGCCTTCGACTCTAACGTTGATGCTTTCTGCTGGGGCAACGACTCCAAAACACTGTCGTTTATCGGCGTGTGGCACGGCTGTGTGAATATGTATCAGGCCACCCTCGCTGGAGAAGTTGCACAGCTTACTGACAACTGGGCAGATTTCGTGTCGATAGCCCCTGCCAACGATGGCAACAAACTGCTCGCCATGCGCCAGAGCATATCGGCTCCTACTGACATCTATATAGTCACTCCCGGCAAAGAGATAAAGAAGACAAAGATTGAACAGGTGACGTTTGAGAACAAGCACATACTCGATCAGCTCTCGTTGGGAAAAGTACAGCAACGCTGGGTCAAGACAACCGACGGTAAGGAAATGCTATGCTGGATAATACTTCCCTCCAATTTCGACCCAGAAAAGAAATATCCCACCCTACTCTTCTGCGAGGGCGGTCCACAAAGCCCGGTAAGCCAGTTCTGGAGTTATCGCTGGAATTTCCAGATAATGGCAGCCAACGGCTACGTTATAGTTGCGCCCAATCGCCATGGGCTACCCGGTTTCGGCAGTGAATGGAACGAACAGATTAGCGGCGACTGGACAGGACAGTGTATGAACGACTATCTTTCTGCCATAGACGATGCAGCCGACAATCTGCCTTTCGTCGATAAGGAACGGCTTGGAGCTGTGGGTGCAAGTTTCGGAGGCTTCAGCGTGTATTATCTGGCTGGCAATCACGACAAACGTTTCAAGTGCTTCATCTCACACGATGGTGCTTTTAATCTTGAATCCATGTACACCGATACCGAAGAGGCATGGTTCAGCAATTGGGAATATGAGGATGCATTCTGGAACAAGAAGCTAACACCAAATGCAAAAAAAACATATGATAACTCTCCCCATAAGTTTGTAGACAAGTGGGATACGCCCATACTCTGCATTCATGGAGAAATGGACTACAGAATAAACTACAACCAGGGCATGGGTGCCTTCAATGCTGCCCGCATGAAAGGCATACCGGCCGAGTTGCTCATCTTCCCCGACGAAAACCACTGGGTACTCAAACCACAGAACGGCATACTTTGGCAACGCACATTCTTCAGCTGGCTCGACAAATGGCTGAAGAAATAACACCCAAAGCTCCTTACATATATATATTGTAAAAGCAATAATCTAAAATAAAAACAATATGACGGAATTAATCCAAAAGAAACTCAACGACTCCAAGGCTATGCGTTGGACAGCCTTGGTACTTATAGCCCTGATGATGTTCTTCGGCTATATGTTTGTAGATGTAATGTCACCCCTGCAGTCACTCATTGAGCAGGAACGTGGCTGGACACCGGGTGTATTCGGCACCTATGCCGCCGGCGAGTACATTCTCAATGTGTTCGGCTTCCTTATCATTGCCGGTGTTATACTCGACAAATGCGGCATCCGCTTCACCGGTGAGCTCTCGGCTTTCATGATGTTCATCGGAGCCTGCATCAAGTATTACGCCGTAACCGACGGTTTTGCCGACACCGCCCTCGCTGCCTGGCTCGACTCATGGTGGGTGTCTATGCCGGCAAGTGCCAAACTTGCTGCATTCGGATTCATGATATTCGGTTGCGGCTGTGAGATGGCAGGAACCACAGTATCTAAAGCCATTGCAAAGTGGTTTAAGGGCAAAGAGATGGCACTAGCCATGGGTCTGGAAATGGCCATTGCCCGTGTCGGAGTGTTCGCTATCTTCTCCATTTCACCCATTCTTGCCGAGAAATTCGGGTCTATCACCGTTCCCGTAGGCTTCTGTACGGCACTTCTCTTCATAGGTCTTATCACCTTCTCTGTATTTACCGTCATGGACCGTAAGCTCGACAACCAGCTTGCCGCCGATGGCGCTACAGGTGAAGGAGGCGAAGAGGAGTTCAAAGTATCAGATCTGAAGAACATCTTGACGAGCCGCATATTCTGGGTTGTAGCGCTGCTCTGCGTTCTTTACTACTCTGCCATCTTCCCGTTCCAGCGTTATGGAGCCAACATGCTGCAGTGCAACCTTGACGGTATATCTCCCTCAGACGCTTCCAACATTTTCCGTTGGTTCCCCATCGGTGCAGCCGTCATCACTCCTTTCCTAGGTTCGTTCCTCGACCACAAGGGTAAAGGTGCCACTATGCTTATTTGGGGTGCCCTGCTGCTCATAGCCTGCCATCTTATCTTTGCATTCGTTCTGCCTGCCAGCCACAGTTACATCGTGGCCTACTCTACCATCGTATTGCTTGGCATTTCGTTTGCCCTCGTTCCTGCAGCACTGTGGCCCAGTGTACCTAAAATCATCGACGAAAAAGTGCTTGGCAGCGCATACTGCCTTATCTTCTGGGTTCAGAATATAGGACTTTGCTTTGTGCCAATGCTCATAGGAGGTGTACTGGCAAGTGCTAACGAGAACAATCCCGCTGTCATTGCTGCCAAGGCAGCTGGTAGCGAATTCATTCCGTACGACTATACACTGCCTCTAATTATCTTCGCCATGTTCGGAGTTGCAGCTCTGCTGCTCGCTCTCTATCTGAAGGTGATAGATCGCAAACACGATTTCGGACTCGAACAGCCAAACATTCAATAA
>CAMTJK010000066.1 GCA_947072805.1 uncultured Prevotella sp. | reverse complement strand
ACACACGTTAAAGTAAACATTTTTCATAAAAGTAAATAAATGTTATACGTATTATATCGCGTGTTTGTTCGCGTACTGTTCTCGTGGGGTATCTGGTCCGGTTTCCCTGCCGAATGTTATATCAGGGATAAAGGGCCATGGCATATTTGGCTGAAACAGCTCGTTTTTATCCTGATAATTTGCTGAAAACGACTTTTCTATGTATTTTTGTACATTCAGCATAAGCAACAAAGCATAATTACACATCAGACCATGAACCTAAGACATATACTCCTTATACTCACCATAGCAATAGCTGAATCGCTCCTCGCCATCGACATAAACAGAATGGCACTGTCGTCACGACGCATAACGTCTGCCGACGGACTGTCGGGAAACACCGTCTATGACATAGTGCAGGACAAGGACGGATTCATCTGGATGGGCGCGGCATACGGACTGTGCCGCTACGACGGTTATTCGTTCGTGAACTACTACTCGTTGAGCAGCGATGCCTCACGAAAGATAGAGGCAAACACGGGCAACCTGCATCTCGACGAGGAAAACGGACTGCTATGGATACACACCTCCACATTCACCTTTGCCTGCTACAACACACATACAGGACGTTTTGTAGACTACACGGGACGCGGCGACGAAACACGACCCTACCGCCGATATCTGCGGGCCGGCAACACGCTGTGGATGTACGACACACAGTCGGGCGTAAGAAAGGTAACATGCCGAAACGGTTCACTTGTATGTACCGACTATACGCAGGAGAACGGACAGCTGCCAAGCAACAACGTGCCGCGAATGGTGGAGGACGGCGCACACAACATGTGGATAATGACGGCGGGCGGACTGGCTGTGGCGGACACGGCTGGCAACATACGAACGGTGGTGAAAGACCGAAAATATTATGCTGGCAATTGCTACAAAGGCAACATACTGTGCCTCTCGGAGGGCAACACGGTGGAGATGTATGCACCCAACGGACGGCGGATAAGCCACACCGAGATTCCTGCAAAATACGGTAACGTAAAGGTGGTAAGAAGCGACTTCGTATGGCAGGACAAATGGCTAATATTCAGCGGCGACACCTACTGCATAGACCTGAAGCGACGGACGGCGGACAAGACGGAGGAATACATGGTGAACAACGGACTGCTGCTGGACTATGCCGACGGATATTTCTTCGAATCGAACAACTCCGGAAACCTGTGGATATTCGCGCCGGACGGCTCGGTGGAACAGCTGCACCTGATAGAAAACACAAACATAACGGCAGAACGGCGGCGCAAATTCAACATAAGGCGCGGACATGACGGACTGTTCTATATAGCGTCGTACGGCAACGGCCTCTTCGTGTACAATCCGCAGAACAAGGCTCTGCGACACTTCTCTGCATCCGACCCACAACCGGTAATAGACAGCAACTTCCTTATGGGACTGTACATTGACCGCAACGGAAACCTATGGGTGGCACAGGATGCCGCCGGCGTGTCGCTGATAGCCGTAAGTTCAATGGCAGTGGCTGACTTCATGCTGCCGGCACCGCAGCACAGAGGAGACTGGGCAAACTGGGTGCGCATGGCGGCACAACAGCCGCAAGGAGACATCGTGGTGGCAACGAAAGACAACAAACTGCACACCATCGACATAAACTCACACACCATAACATCGACATACGAGACTCGTGCGTGCGCCTTCGCATACATGACCGATGCAGAGGGACACACATGGATGGTGACAAGAGGTGACGGAATATACGTGGACGGAACACATTACAGCAAGTACGACAAGGACAAACACATACTGACCAACGACTTCTACGACATAAAGATGGACGCACACGGCAGGGTGTGGCTCGCATCCTACGAAAACGGCCTCTTCATGACACGATACAACAACGGCGACAAGCTGGTGTTCAGGCAATATCTTGACCGTAGCCTCAACGAAAGACGACTGCACCTGCTTGAGCTCGACAACGAACAACGGCTATGGATTGCCTCCAGCAACGGACTTTATGTGGTAGACACCAAGCTCGACGAGATAACAGACAACGACTTCAAGTGCTTCAACACCACCAACGGACTGTTCCCGCTGGACGAACTGCGCGGACTGGAGTATGCGGAGGGCTACATCTGGGCAGGTGGCAAGGGCGGCGGACTGGTGAGATGCCGGGTAGTGGAAAAAACACAAGGCAAAGGCAGGGAGATAACACTCAAGGACATGCGCAAGATAACCGCACAGCAAGGACTTGCCGACAACAGCGTGAACGCAATAGCCTGCGACCGCTTCGGAAATATATGGGCTGCCACCGAAAGCGGACTGTCAAGGATATACGACAACGACATGAAGGTGAAGACTTTCATATTCGGCAACGACCCGGCTCGCAACTGCTACTCGGAGGGATGCGCTCTGCAGCTGAAAGATGGACGACTGCTGTTCGGCACACGATACGGCATGACAATAATAACGCCAAAGAGAAACTACGACAGCGAACACAACAGGGCATCGGACGTGTGCATAACCGACATGAGAATAAACGGCATATCGGTGTGCGACAGCAATACACTCGGACTGCTTGTGAACAACATGCAGACAGTACGCCTCAAACATAACGAAAACACCATATCTCTGTCATTCTCAAACTTTGAATATGCCGACATCGAATCGTCGCTATACCAATATTATCTCGAAGGAAACGACGAGACATGGCGACCCATGACGAGCGTAAACCACGTGGAATACGGCAACCTCGCTCCGGGAACATACACCCTGCACCTGCGTGCGCTAAGCAACAACAAATGGAGCCGGGAAAAGACACTGGTGATAACAATAAGCCAACCGTGGTACAACACATGGTGGGCATGGCTCATATACATAGCCGTGGCTGCCGCCCTGATATTCTATATATATACGAACGCGCGAGAGAAACTAAGGCTGCACCAGCAGATGAAACTCGAAAAGCAGCTCACGGAGTTCCGACTGAGCTTCTTTACAAGCATAGCACATGAGTTCAGAACACCGCTCGCCATCATTCAAGGAGCCATAAACAAGATGCAGGAGGGCAAACAGACTTCGCGGGCGGCTCTGCAGACAGCACGACGGGGAACAAAACGTCTGCTCAAACTGGTAAACATGCTGATGGAATTCCGCAAGGTGAACACGGGAAACATGAAACTGCAGGTGGAGGAAGGAGACATCATAACATTCGTGCGCGACATATATCAGGACTTCTGGAACATTTCTAAGCAGAAGGACATACAAACAACTTTCCGCCCGTTTGAACGCCACCACACAGTGGCTTTCGACAGGCAGATGCTCGAGACAATGGTGTACAACCTGCTTAGCAACGCGGTGAAATATACGCCCGAACGCGGCAGCATCACCGTAACCATACGTCACGAAGAGGACTTGCTGACAATAGCCGTGGAGGACAACGGACCGGGAATATCGGACGACAGACTTGCCAACCTCTTCAAACCGTTCATGCAGGGCGACGTGTCGCAGGGCGGAATGGGCATCGGACTTTACACCGCCCACAGCATGGCACAACTGCACAAAGGATGTCTGACGTACGCAAGGCGCAACGGCAACGAAAGCGGCTCCATCTTCACCATCACTCTGCCGGCCGACAGCTCGGCATACGGCAGCGACGACTACAGAAAGGCGCAGGCTATAAACAAAACGACCGGCGATACAGACAACAAAGGAGATGAAAACAAGACTGCAGCCTTGTCGGAAGCCATAATAAAGGAGATGAAACCGGAAGCCATCAACGACGTGCTGATAACCATAATAGAGGATGACGCTGACATGATGGAACAGATAAGCGGCGAAATAGGCACCTTCTTCCGCACGGACTGCTACACGATGGGACAGAACGGCATGGAGGGCGTGAAAGAAAAATTGCCGTCGCTGGTAATATGCGACGTGATGCTGCCAGACGTGAGCGGATATGATGTGGTGAAAAGACTGAAGGATGATGACGCCACAGCTCACATTCCGGTAATAATGCTGACAGCCCTCGACGACGACCGCCACCGCATAAAGAGCTATGAAGCCGGTGCCGACGACTATATGGTGAAACCGTGCAACTTCAACATTCTCATGGCAAGGGCTGTACAGCTTATCAAGAAGTCGCAAAAAACAATGACATCGAAAAAGATAGAGACTGACAGCGACAAAGAAAACGAAAAGAAAAAGCCGAAAGCAGGAACGGACATACTGACATCGGTTGCCGACAAGAATTTCATCGACAAGATGGACAAGGTAATAGCACAACGCATAAGCGACCCCAACCTTACCATCGACCAGATTGCGGCTTCGCTGAACATGGGACGCACAAAATTCTTTACCAAAGCAAAGGAACTGACCGGCGTATCGCCTAACAAATATCTGCAAAACGAACGTATGCGTATCGCGGCTTCGCTGCTCGAAGAGGGCGAATTTACCGTGGCTGAAATCAGTTACAAAGTGGGCATTCTCGACGCTTCCTATTTCAACAAGTGCTTCAAATCTCAATATGGCGTAGTGCCGAGCAAATACGGAAAGGGAACAGCCACATCAGATGATGATACAACCGAAAAGAAATAGAGCGGAACGTCATACACCGATTCCGTTCCGCTCACATATTAAGTGGTTTATCCCAAATTGTTCATAAGCGTTATGATGATAACAACCTTTGTTTGCGCATAACAGTCTGATGAGCAATATGGGATTATATAAGGTATTTCACAGACAGCCCGTTTCTTTAAGTTTCTCGAACATCAGCTTTCCCACGCGCTCTGTCCATTCTTCATTGAAATGCAGACCGTCTGACTGCAGGACGGCATCGCTCAAATCTATCATATAAACGCAAGGCAACTCTGCCGCCACACGACGCTGTGCATCTTCCAGTTCCTTACTGTACAGCTTGCTGGAGTGCGGAACAGTGCCGAAGATGAACGGCAGCTGCAGGTCGCTGCTGTCGCCGGTGACACGCCACACAGACTCACGCATGTAGCATATCATGTCCTTGAAGTTCTTGTAATAGTGCGATGCCTTGCTCTTGTCGCTCTCTCCCTGATGCCACATGATGGCTTTTACATCGTAACCCTGCGGCAAGCCGGAGAGGGTGCTGTCCGCACACATGGCGAAACCCTCGGTAAGCGACTTTGTAAGCGACTTGCCCGTGGCTATGTCACCACGGTATGCGTTGTTGTTCTTGAGCCATTCGGCATCGGCACACCACACAGGGCGATGGGCATAGGTGGCGGCTGTATCGATGGCAGTACCGCCGTAAGTGGCTTTCACCGCATAGAAATCGGTGTTAAGTGTCTGCTCGATAAGATAGTTGGTGACATCGCAGAAAGCCCAACGCTGCTTAGGCTTCTTGAACGTACGCCTGCCAAACTTGCCTGTACATTTCGACGTCACTTCTGCATAGTGCAGTTTCTTGTAACCGTCTTTAAGATATTCAGGCAGCTGCTCAACACGCACCCTTCCGTCGGCATTAGACTGTCCTGCCGTAAGGAATACACTCACGGGGCGCTGTGCACCGGCATCGGCTGCAGAAAATGTCACAGCCAATGCCGTTGCAATGATTTTCAAAGAGGATCTGAAAAGAGATGATTTCATTTCTTCACGTATTTTTTTCCGTTGATAATGTACACTCCGCGGTCCAGTCCGTCGAGTGCCGACTTCATAGGTGTATCAACACGAAGCAGGACACCGTCGGCAGAATAGACATCTACAGTTGCGTCATCGCCCGAAATGTTGCGTATTCCGTCTGTAACCTTCGAAGCTACCAGGACACCACGCGTGAGCAACTCACTGTCATTCCATGTCACTGTCTGGCGTCCGCCGACAGTCTTTATCACATAATTGCCCGAATGAACTCCCGAGACCTTGAAGATGGTGATGGGCTCGCCCGTCTCGAGTATGCGCTCGTCGTCGAGATGCACCTCTATGGTGTCGCCCTGATGGGTAAGTGCTCCGGTTATGGAATATGAGTCGTTGCTGTTATAGCCGCCATAGCCACAACCTATCTTCACAATTATCTTGCTGCCCTCACATAAGGTAACGTCGCCGGCTGCCTTCAGTGTGCCGTAACTGCCCATATATCCGGCAGACACCACTCCACCATTCTCTACCTTGGTAGTCGGGGCACAGCCGATACCCGTAAGATGTCCGCCGTTCTTTACCGTAAGTGTGCCGGTAGTGAACGCCGACGGCGATGAAGAGTAAGGACTGTTGAAGAGCTGGAGCGTACCGCCATATACATCTACTGACGATGTGCTTTCGGATGAGGAGAGCGTCAGTGTGCCGTCACCGTATTTGCCGATGGTCTTGGCTTTGAGGATTCCAGAATATGTAGTGCTCTTTCCGTTATAACCGATGAGATAAGTATCGATGCCGTTGCCCACGGTACAGTCTTTTGCCGTCGATGCCAGCGAACCCATCTTCGTGGTTATGGCACTCTTACCGCTGCCGTTGGAAGTATAGTGACCTATGTTGCAACCGCTTGCCATCACAACTTCCGTGCGCGACATGTCAGTAACGTTATCCATAAGTCGGAAGTTGGCACCCGTAGCATTCAGCGTGCCGCCAAACGCCGAGAAGTCGGCTCCGACATCGCTCCTCACACCCGAAGAGATGATGGTGAGAGAACCCGTACCCTTGAAGCTGCCGTTCACCGCACCGCGTGTAGTACCCTTTATGGTAGAGCTCTTACCCTCCGGAACTGTTGCCACATAATTGAAGATGGGGCGTGTGGATGAGTTGTTCATTTCGATGAGTTGCAGTTCGCCTCCCTCCAGCACCATCGGCGAGCCGACAGAACCGAATGTAGAGTTCCATGCGCCCTGTGCCACAATGCCCTCGCGCAGTATGAGACCGGCAAAATTGTTTGTTCCCCCGTATGTGAAATTGAGCTGTCCCGAACCGGTCTTCACGAGATAGCCGCTTCCCGTCACCTTGCCTTTCAGCGATAATGAGCCTTTGGAGTTGGCTACATTTATTTCGGATGTATCGGTAAGACTTACAATGCGGTCTGTCGCCATATTGTCGGCATCAATCTTGAACGTGCCGCCGTTGAGCTGCAGATTGCCGAGCTCGGCGGTGGCTGCTCCTATGGCACTGGTGCGTCCGCCGTCGGCTATCGATGTGACGGTAAGCGTACCCTCATTGACCACAGTGGCTCCGGTATAGTCGCTGTTGGACAGTTCCATGCGCACTTCGCCGCTTCCGTTCTTCGTTATGCCGCCGGTTCCGCTGATGCCTCCGTTGCCTGTGAATGTATATTTGCCACCATTCACATTGAATGTAACGCCCTTGGTTACCATCATCTCGTTTACAGTGACTGTGCGCACGGCTGCATCATCGTTGAACGTCACCTTGTCGTCGACAACATACGTTGTGGCATTTCCGCCCACGCTGAAGTTGTTGCTGTGATAGTCCCACAGGGTGCTCTCGCTGCCCGTCCACACCACGCCGTCCATGGGCAGGCGTGCCGAGCTGATGTGCATTATCAGGCGGTTGCCTTCGTTGCGCAGTACATAGTTTACACCCACAAGTCCACGTGTGCTTATTTTCTCCACATCAACGGTGAGCGTGCCGGTGCATTCAGCCAGCACATAATCACCCTCGGCAAGTCCGTTATGGTTTACAGTAATAGTATTCTCGCCCTCGAGTGTGAGATTGCCCTTCACGTATATGCTGCCGCATTTGCCGTCGGCGGCTTCTACCTCTATATATACGTTGCCGGGGATGGTCAGGTCGTGGTTGAAAGTGATTATACCGGTAGTTCCGACGGGCATAAGACGGCATCCCTCGTAGTTGAGAGCGCCCTCAAACTTCACTTCTCCGTCAATTAAGGCATTGCCACCGAGAGTTCCACGCGAGCGCAAATCGACAGGTCCGGCAATTTTTCCGTTCACAAATAGCTTACCCTCGCTTACAAGTGTACCACCGGTATGGTTGAGGTCGCAGTTGAACGTTGCCGTTCCGCCCATTGACTTATATAGCTTGCCTGCACCCGACACCGAGCCGGCACCGCTGAAAGTATAGTCGTGACCTTCGGGATTCATTACATAAAAAGCCTTGGGACTTACAGCCGAAGCGATATTGACGGGTGCTGAATTGCTGCCGCTGATGTCGAATATCACGCTGTGCGTATCATTATAGGAAGCTGCTGTGGTGCAGTCGAAAGTGATGAAGCCGTCGGCACCCGGAGCCCACGATGCTCCGTTCTGCCAACGCAGGTCGGCAGTCATGATGGGTGGCAGCGGCGGTGTGGGCATGTCTCCGCCGAGATAATAGCTCGGACACGGCATCTGATAGTATCCTCTGCCGGTACAGTCGAGACGATAATGCGGGTCTTCGAGCAGTGCCGGTATGCTGTATTCGGTTGCTATGTCGGTAGAATAGCCCACAAGTCCGGTACTTGTCTCGTCGTTCTGTTTCGGAAGTATCACCTCCTCGCGCCAGTCGCCCGTTATGTCACCCATAAAGGCAGGACGGTTTCCGTATCCGGTATGTACAGCCCAGCCGCTCTGCTTCGAGAATTCCAGCAGTCGTGAGCCGTTGTATTTCTGCATCATGACATTCGTTGCGTAGCCGCTTCCGCCCGGAGAGCCTATCATTTCACGTTGCAGGTCGCCGTCCCACCACGATGCCTCGTGCGGGAAAGTGGTTGCGCCCGCCTTTATCACGTTGCCCTTGCAGTCGTAGAGGTTCTCGAGCAGCGAGAACACCTCCAATCCTTTGTGGGCGGCATCCACGTCAATGCAGCGTCCTCTGCCCACGTCGAACACAGAGGGCAGATACCACTCCTTGATATGTTCGCCTGTGCGTGCGTCGTAGATTACCTGTCCGAGCAGCTCGCTCTGCTGGATGGCGAAGACCTCCATTCCGGGACGGTCGGGGTCGATATCGGTTACATCGAAGCGGTCGCCGTGACCTATGCCGGCACTATACACCATGCCCTTGACGGGATTGACGCCGAAGCCACCCTCGAGCATCTCATCGATGCCGTCGTAATCGGTATCGGCAACACGCAGCTGATGAAACTCGGCAGGGGAAGGTTTCTTGTCGTTGCGGCTCCACGTATAATAGTGATGCCAGTTGGAGGGGCGTCCGCCGGTCCAGTCGTAGCCCCATGCAAACATATAATAATGATGCTTCCTGTCGGTGCGGCGGTTGTAAGCCTCTACGGCAAGCGACGGATGTATGCCGTCGAAATAGCATATCACGAATTTTGCACCGAGGAAAGCATATTCAGTTCCTTGGTTATCGTTCATATAGTCGGCACGATTGTCGCGGCTGTAGCTGTCCACGCCATCGTGTACCTCATCGTACTTCAGTTCGCTGCACTCCATCTCCTCGCCGGTGCGCGCATTGACCACCGACACGTAGAACGGGGGATTGCGCTTCGACTGCGTGCGGTAGTCTTCTATGCCGTCGCCATCGGTATCGGCAACAAGACTTCCGTTTGCATATTTTCCCCATGTGGAGCCGGCGGCATCCCAGAAACGTGTGCCGTCGCTGCTCTTTATTATCACCTCGCAACGACCGTCGCAGTTGATGTCATACACGGTGACCATATCGTTCTGCCCGGCACAGATATCCACATTCGGACCCATGTCTATAGTCCAAAGACATGTGCCGTCGAGCAGATATGCCTGCAGCTTGTGATTCTTCCCTTCGCTTCCGGCATACAAACGGTCAGCAAGCACTGCATCTATCTCTCCGTTGCCATCGAGATCCATGGGCCATGCAAACTTGCACTTGTAGTCGTTGGGGTTGAGAATGGTTGTCTCAAAATCGAAGTCGAAATAAACGTCTTTCCATGCGTGCTGCTTGTAGAGGAAAGGTGCACTCTTCTCGCTCTCCACGCCCGCACTCACCGTTGTCACGGCAACTTCAGTACCGTAAGGTATCACGCTTCGCGAGGTCTTGTAGTTGGTTACTGTGATTGGAGCGGTGTTCACCTTTGTGTATTCGGTGGCACCTGCCACACGTTTGTACAGATTGTACGTACAATCTTCGGCATCAGTAGACAGCTTGCGCCATGTCACAAGCATGTCCTGCAATGCCGGTTCGCCTACGGCGACGACTGCGCGACCCAACTTCTGCTGAATGCGCTGTGCCATTATGCCAAGGGGCATGACGGCAAGGAATAACATAGATACAAGTATTTTCTTCATAATACAATGAATTTTGTTTCTTTTTGGTTTTTAGTTGTCCCAAAATTAGTAATAATGCGTATGCAGCAAACAGGGCTATCGTACGAAAACAAGTAAAATCGTACGATTTCGCACGTCAAAAGCTACGAAATGATGTATTTGAGGCTTTATACCAAGTTACTGAAAGACAGAATGACGGATATACAAAACAGGCCTTATCGTGTTGCGATAAAGCCTGTTTTGTATTGTCGTTCCGGCAGGAACAAATAACTACTTGCCCTTGATGACTTCAGCCACAGCAGCAGCTATCTTCTTGCAGCCTGCACTTGTGGGGTGTATGCCGTCGCGCTGCATATCGTTCTTTGATGTGGGGTCGATGACAGGACGCAGGTCGATGACATTAAGCTTGTTCTTCTTTGCTACCTTGGCTATGGCAGGAATTATGGCATTAGCTATTGTGGAGTCGTTTATAGATTTCTCGCTACCCTCGCCACGCGGTGAATCGGCTTTTATGGGGTTGCACAGATAGATAATGGGCTTTGAGGGCAGTGCCTTGAGCTCGTCTATCATCTGCTGCAAGTCACCGGAAAATTCCTTGCTGTAGTTATTCCAGTTTACAGGCTTGCTATCGTTAGTGCCGAGCTTTATCACCACAATATCGGGGCAAAAAGCCTTGGCATCTGCCCATGCCTGCTCTTTCATGTAGGGACGATCGCCGTGGTTGAGCATGGTTCTGCCACTCACACCGTAGTTGCGGACGCAATAACCGGAACCGAGCATGCTCTGAAGCCGAGCCGGATAGCCTTCGGCGTCTGCCATATCCACACCGTAACCGTCAGTAATGCTGTTACCAATGCACGCCACACGCTTGGCGTCGGCCTTCACCTCGGGCAGGCGCTTCAGCCAGTCGGTGAGTTCAGCAACCATAAGGTCGTGATAGGCAAAGCTCGTACGGAAACCGAAACCATGACCTCCCTCGGGATAGACGTGCATGGCAGCCGGGATACCAGCCTTCCGCAGTGCCGTATAGTAGGGAATGGCATTGGTGAGTGGTGGTACGGCACGGTCGTTGCCTGCAAAAAGTATGATGGCAGGTGGCGTGCTGTGCTTCTTTACCTGCTTATCGTTGGAGAATGCCTTGACAAGCTTTTCGTCATTACGGTTGTCACCAAGGAATCCGAGCACCGAGCCTTTGTGCGTAACACGCTCGTCCATGGATATTACAGGATAGAAGAGTATCTGGAAATCGGGACGTGCCTCCTGCGGTGCGTGGGTGGCTGTGGTAGAAGCAAGATGACCGCCTGCAGAAAAGCCCATAATGCCTACATCGTACGGACTTATACCCCACACTGCGGCACTGTCGCGCATGGTACGAATGGCATTCTGCGCATCGGTCATGGGTACGGTGCGGTCGCCTTTGGGCATACGGTAAGTTAGCACACCATAGGTTATGCCCATATTGTTGAAGAAGTTTACCCAATCGGTACCCTCATTCTGCATGGAAAGATGAGAATATCCGCCACCGGGACACCCCACAACAGCGCGTCCGTTGGGATGCTCCGGCAGGAAGACCTGTAAGTTGGCTGCTCCATCGGGAGTAAGATTGACGGTTATTTTGCGGGCTGTTCCGGCATAGAGCTGCATGCCCGCCATCATCAGGACGATGAGTAACAATGTCTTTTTCATAACTTTTAGCTTATTGGTTTGTCTTTTATTTCTTATACCATAAGAGAGTTGGTGTATTTTATAAAAAGACATCGGATATCGACGTGGCTCCTATCGATGAACAATTTCATTCGAAAGAGGTCCGGACGCGCGATATCCGATGTCGGCTATATTATTGCAGTCTCACATTACCTGAGAGGCAGATACCAGTTCTGCTCCACTGTGAGGTCTTTTGCAATCGACGGATTGTTATTCTTCAGCTTCTTGTCAAACCACTTGCCGCCGAAGTTGGCTCCATAAAGACCACTCTCATTCTTATGACGTGCCATACGTGTGAGGTCGGTGAAGCGGCTTCCTTCGAATGCAAGTTCCATTGCATATTCGTCGCAAAGCAGGTCTTCAATAGCATTGACAACATCGGTCTTGTTTACAAGAGTAACGGTTACGCTGATTTCCACTTCCGTTGTATTCTTATTTATGGTACCTTTCACTACAGTAGAAGCAACCTTATACTTGTCCTCGGGGATAAGCTTGAGAATCTCTGCTTTTGCGGCGGAGTCGGCTGCTGCTGTTTTCTTATTCAATTCTGCAGGATATTCAGAGAGATCACACAAGAATGTCTTCTCTAAAGGCTCTTGAATGATAGACATGTTGAACTCTTTCTCAATCTGTTCAACTTTTCTTCCCACTTCTGTTTCCATCTGGTAAAGAGACTTGGGACCCTTTATACCCTCGCTATCACCACAACCGTAACCATGAATACCATAGTTTACGTTCTGAAGATTGGAATTGAACACGCTCTGGGCATCCGTACCAAAGAAGGGAAGAGGACCGGTTTCAGCGAACAGCTCACGAGTCTTGCTTGTAATATAGGGACAATCCGACTCACTGGCAAGTCCGATTCCGATACCGTCCTTCAGCACTGCAAAAGCAGCATCGGGATAACCGAGACGGTTGAGTGCCTCTGCAAGGTGAAGCCAAATGGTGGAAGGACGATAAAGTATAATGTTACCTGCATTATAAGTGTCCGGCTGGTCAATATCGTAACTTACACCATTTGATGTGTAATTACCTTTAGTTCTACGATTATAACATCTCATATCGCCCAAATTGGCTGAAGAATAGCTGTTATC
>CAMTJK010000065.1 GCA_947072805.1 uncultured Prevotella sp. | reverse complement strand
GTTAAATTCGACCAAATATCTTTACAAATTAACTTTCATTAAGTGCAGTTACGAATATCAGCCGCCAATCATCCATCAACCCAGACCGTTCATATGGCTATGAACTTTGGCTTTTGGACTCCTTTTTATTCTTTCCTGGAGGCAAATTTATGAAGCAAATGTTACGATTCTGCATCGGTAACTCGAAAAAAAAATGAGTTACCGATACAGAATCGCAAGGTTTTTTGCTTATCTTTGCATAGCTTATCTTACAGAAACATAAACGATTGTAGTATGAGTGAGATTATCATAGGTAGAAAAGCTGAGCAGGAAATTTTGCGTCAGCGTATTGAATCAGAGTCTCCGGAACTTATTGCTATTTATGGCAGACATCGTATTGGTAAGACCTATCTGGTAAGACAGTATTTCAATGATACTTTCAGCTTCTATTCCACCGGTATTTATCAAGGCACAAAAAAAGAGCAGCTCGGAGAGTTTACCCGACAGTTAGAGCGTTATTCCGGTCGCAAATGGAAAGTTGCCAAAGACTGGTTTGATGCATTTGCTCATTTGCGTGAATATCTTGAATCTATTAAAGGTAATGGTCCTATTGTCGTATTTCTTGATGAATTACCTTGGATGGACACACAAAAGAGCCGATTCGTAAGGGCATTTGAATATTTCTGGAACTCTTGGGGCGCAGCAAACAATCGTCTAAAACTTATCGTTTGCGGCAGTGCTACCACCTGGATGCGTGAGAATGTGCTCTCTGATAAAGGTGGACTGTACAATAGAACTACTCGAAGTATATATCTCGCCCCGTTCTCATTGTATGAAACAGAACAGTACCTTAAATCAATGGGAATAAAATGGAATCGTTATCAGATAGCGGAATGTTACATGATACTTGGTGGCACTCCTCTTTATCTTCAGATGCTTGAACGTGACAAGAGCCTGACACAAAATGTGGATAATTTGTTCTTTGTACAAAACGCATCGCTATCACGAGAGTATAATTTTTTGTTCCGCTCGCTCTTTAACGAGGCAGCATTGCACAGACAGGTTATAGAAGCATTGGCAAGCAAGGCGTCAGGACTGACCCGTACAGAAATTATGAAAATCACTAAGGTTGAAGATAGCGGAGTCTTGACCAAAGCTCTACGTAACCTTTGTGACTGCGACTTTATTCGTCAATATACTGCATATGGTAAGAAAGAGAGAGGTACTGTATATCAATTAACCGACTTGTTCACACTGTTCCATCTTCGATATGTAAAAGGGTACCGTGGACAGGATGAAAACCATTGGCAAAACATGATTGATTCTCCGTCTCGTCGGGCATGGAGTGGCTATTCTTTTGAACAGTTATGTCTGTACCATATTAGACAGATCAAGCAAAAACTGGGAATCAGTGGTGTACAAAGTGATATATGTAGTTGGAAGGGTGATGGAGCACAAATTGACCTGCTCATTGACCGCAGAGATCAGACTATCAATCTTTGTGAGATGAAGTTTGCGCAAGGTGAGTTTGAGCTGACCAAACAGTACGATGAACACTTGAGAGAACGTGCTGAAATATTCCGTTCTGCAACCAAAACACGTAAAGCGATACATCTGACATTTGTAACTACCTACGGTCTGAAAAAGAACATGTACAGCGGGAACGTACAAAGTGAGGTTGTGCTTGATGACCTGTTTGCGGAGTAGTGCTTTGATGTTTCCGGAAGTTGCAGGTATGTGACATTCTTCAATCAGAAGAATGCTGTAGTCATTGCTCTTCTTCCAAATCGTTCGTCAGCTTTCTGATGATGACAAGTTATGCTTTTGAGGCTATTCTTTGCCTTATGCTGCCGATTTTAGCCATACGCTCCATGCTGTATGTGCGACTGTGACGGTCGATAAACGAAAAGAGAGCCAGCGCCTTTTCAAGCAGCATGTCGCGTGACGGTCCGCAGAGCATGTCGGCCTCGGCATAGTACAGGTCGGCAAGCATCTCCATCCTGCTTATTCTCTCATCCTCGGCAAACTGTGTGAAGGAATCCATCACGTCGCTGATGGCTGCCGTGTGATAAAATTCGTATGGACCGACATACTGGTTGTACATGTTGCGCATCTCCTGACGCTGAATGTCGCGGTCTTTCTTGTCGAGAAGAAGTTCGAGAGCCTCGGCAAATTCACGTATAAGCCGCATTATATAGTCACGTTCAAGCATATAGGTAATGTTTTTTTCTTCTGCAAATTTAGTGCAAATGAGCGTAACTACGCGCAAAACGCACCTCTTTTCTTGCTCTCGCGCGCGTACATTATATTATATATATAGACAGGACTCTCGTCGTTGATTTAAAAAAGAATTAAATAAGGAATACGTTATCGCATCATATAAAGGTTAATAAAGCATAAATTATTGACTGTAAACAAGAAATACTTTATTTAATTAGCGATAAAAGCGTAACTTTGCAGTCCGATTATTTCCGGGGAACACTTAGAACCCCATAGACGGAGTGTTAATAGTCATGTCTTTGGCCGGGCATGGCGGTTAGTGAATCGCTGTCTGAACAATGACGAAGGCAAGAGGGCGTAAGTTCTCCTGCATCGTGTTGTGAGATAAGAAAATGTTTTTTAGTAGTAAAAATTTTAAGATTTCAAATGAACACTTTAAGTTACAAGACTATTTCCGTAAACAAGGAAACAGCTAAGAAGGAGTGGGTCGTAGTAGATGCAAGCAATCAGATTGTGGGTCGCCTTTGCTCAAAGGTGGCTAAATTGCTTCGCGGCAAGTATAAGCCTACTTTCACTCCGCACGTAGATTGTGGTGACAATGTCATCATCATCAATGCCGACAAGATAATCTTCTCCGGCAACAAGGAAACCGATAAGGTTTACACACGCTATACTGGTTATCCCGGTGGTCAGCGCTTTAACACGCCTGCACAGCTCCGCCAGAAGAAAGACGGCGCCGAGAGAATCATCCGCCACGCAGTGAAGGGCATGCTCCCCAAAGGTCCTCTGGGACGCAGCTTGATGTCTAACCTCTATGTATATGAGGGTTCTGAGCACAAGCAGGAAGCACAACAGCCGAAGTCAATTGATATTAACCAGTACAAATAATTAAGAAAATGGAAGTAGTTAACGCAACCGGTCGCCGTAAGAGCGCTGTAGCACGTGTCTATATAAGCGAAGGAACGGGCAAGATAACGATCAACAAGAAAGACGTAACAGAGTATTTCCCCTCAGCAATACTGCAGTATGTGGTTAAGCAGCCTCTGCAGCTGCTCGAAGTTGCTGAGAAATATGATATCAAGGCAAATCTCGATGGCGGCGGATTCACAGGTCAGAGCCAGGCTCTGCGCATGGCTATCGCACGCGCACTCGTGAAAATAAACGCAGAAGACAAGAAAAACCTCAAGGATCACGGCTTCCTCACACGCGACTCTCGTGCTGTTGAGCGTAAAAAGCCGGGACAGCCGAAGGCACGCCGCCGCTTCCAGTTCAGCAAGCGTTAATACGCTTGTATGGCGCTGCCTGACTGTTGTAATGGGTATGACAGTGAAACGCCGGCCAACATTTGCCGCCAAGGTAATTGCATGACGACTCGCGCGTACCTTATTATATATATAGCAGGCTCGGAAGCAAAATAGTTTAGCATCTAAACCGCAGGGACTTCGTGACAGACGCCCACAACAATAACGCCAAACAGTGCCAAACGCACGGCTAACGCAATGGGACAGAAAAGGAAACAACGGATTACCCCGACGGTTGATTCTAAGAAAGAATAAAAAAGAAAGTAAACAACAATTTAAAAGAATAAGAAAATGTCAAGAACTAATTTTGATATGTTACTGCAGGCAGGCTGCCATTTCGGTCACCTGCGCCGCAAGTGGAATCCCGCAATGGCTCCCTACATCTACACAGAGCGTAACGGTATTCACATTATAGACCTCCACAAAACGGTCGTAAAAATAGATGAGGCTGCCGAAGCACTCAAGCAGATAGCAAAATCGGGCAAGAAAGTGCTGTTCGTCGCTACTAAAAAACAGACAAAGGAAATCGTTGCCGAGAAGGCAACAAGCGTAAACATGCCTTACGTAATAGAGCGTTGGCCGGGCGGTATGCTCACCAACTTCCCCACAATCCGCAAGGCTGTGAAGAAAATGGCGAACATCGACAAGCTCATGACTGACGGAACATTCTCGAATCTGTCAAAACGCGAACTGCTGCAGGTTACACGCCAGCGTGCAAAGCTGGAGAAGAACCTCGGTTCTATCGCCGACCTGACACGTCTGCCCTCTGCTCTCTTCGTCGTAGACGTAATGAAGGAAGCTATCGCCGTAAAGGAAGCTAACCGTCTGGGCATACCCGTATTCGGTATCGTTGATACCAACTCCGACCCCAAGAATATCGACTTCGTAATTCCTGCAAACGATGATGCCAAGGACAGCGTCGAGACAATACTCGCTGCTTGCTGCGGTGCCATCGCCGAGGGACTCGAGGAGCGCAAGGTGGAGAAGGCTGACGAAAATGCCGCACAGGCACAGGCTGAGGCTGAAGCTACAGAGGAAAAGCCGAAACGCGCAGCTCGCAAGGCACGTAAAGAGGTCGAGGAGTAAGTGCGTGGCACATAAATAATTAATAAATAAAAAACTTTATCAAAGATAAGACTATGGCTGTATCAATGGCTGATATCAAGAAGCTCCGCGCAATGACAGGTGCCGGTCTCGCTGACGTAAAGAACGCGCTGACCGACGCAGAAGGAGACTTCGACAAGGCTAAGGAAATACTTCGTGAACGTGGACTTGCCATCGCTGCAAAGCGTAGCGACCGCGAAACATCCAACGGTTGCGTACTCGTTAAGGTGGTTGATAATTTCGGTGCTATCGTTGCCCTGAAGTGCGAAACCGACTTCGTTGCCAACGGAGCTGACTTCGTCGCTCTTACACAGGCAATCCTGGACGCTGCCGTTGCCAACAAGTGCAAGACACTGGATGAGGTGAAAGCCCTTACACTGGCTGACGGACAGAATGTGCTGGATGCTGTGGCACAGCGCTCCGGTATCACCGGCGAGAAGATGGAGCTGGACGGCTACAACTATCTCGAGGGTGAGAACATCGAGGCTTACGACCACATGGGCAAGCACACTCTCTGCACAATGGTTCAGACAAACAAACTCTCTGTAGACGCAGGTCACAAGGTTGCCATGCAGGTGGCTGCCATGAAGCCGGTTGCTCTGGATGAGACTTCTGTTCCGCAGAGCGTTATCGATGAGGAATACAACGTGGCTGTGCAAAAGACAAAGGAAGAGCAGGTTGAAAAGGCTGTGGCTGCCGCTATAAAGAAGGCTGGCATCAACCCCAACCTCGTTGATTCTGACGAGCACGTTGAATCGAACATTGCTAAAGGCTGGCTCACACGCGAGGAAGCTGACAAGGCTAAGGAAATACGCGAGAAGACAGCTGCAGAGAAGGCTGCCAATCTGCCCGCACAGATGATTGAGAACATCGCAAAGGGTCGCGTTGCCAAGTTCTTGAAAGAGAACTGCCTCGTTGATCAGGAGTTCCAGTTTGGCGACGGCGACAAGATTACCGTTGCTGCATGGCTGAAACAGCAGGACAGCGAGCTGAAGATTGTAGACTTCAAGCGCTTCACTCTTGTAGCTGAGTAAAAAGAATCAATATGTATCTGCTTTTAGCGGAAACGTAAACGTTAAAAGGAAAGTCAGGAAGCAAAGCCGTCGGGCTGTCTTCCTGACTTTCTTGTTACTGTATATTACCAGGAACATTTACAAAAATAGACACTTATGAAAATCTTTGCAACAGGAATGAACTACATTCAGCACAATAAAGAGTTGGATGGAGCGTTATATAAACCGGAGGAACCCGTAATATTCATCAAGCCCGACTCCGCTCTGCTCAAGGATGGCAAGCCGTTTTTCATACCC
Organism: uncultured Prevotella sp.; assembly: GCA_947072805.1. Taxonomy (GTDB): domain Bacteria; phylum Bacteroidota; class Bacteroidia; order Bacteroidales; family Bacteroidaceae; genus Prevotella. Next base: position 7,238 of record CAMTJK010000065.1, on the reverse strand, counting down.
GACTGGATGGGGCGCATCGACTATGAGACGGAACTAGTAGTACGGATATGCCGGCTGGGCAAGAACGTTCCCGAGCGTTTTGCACACCGTTATTACGATGCGGTGACCGTGGGCATAGACTTTACGGCACGTGATGTGCAGAAACGGCTTCGCGATGCCCGCCTTTCGTGGGACTTATGCAAGGGTTTCGACGGCTCGGCTGTCATCGGAGAATGGGTGGATAAAGACATGTTCCGCGACATTCAGGCTTTGCACTTCCATCTCGATATCAACGGAAAAACCGTGCAGGAAGGCTGTTCGAGCGACATGTTATTCAGAATCGATGAGATAATAGCATATGTCAGCCGTTATTTCACGCTGAAAACAGGCGACCTTCTGTTCACCGGCACCCCGTCAGGCATAGGTCCGGTGAGCATCGATGACCATCTTACGGGGTTCATTGAAGACAGAAAAGTGTTAGAATTCAACTGTAAATGACGAGAATACGTATCCTGTTGCTTGCCGCATTGGTGTGCGGTGCATTGCAAACAGCCGCTCAAGGCTTTTTCAACCTGACCGCATCGCAAGTCAGGATAGATTCTCTTTTACCTCAATTCAATTATATCCATGAGCTCGGCAGTAATTTTGAAGATTCCGTTTATGAGGTATCTATCGATTATCCCGAGTTTATCGACATGGGCAGTGCCGACATCCGCCGTTATAAGGCAATAACGAGCGACAGCCTGCCCGAACTTCCCGTTATCTATACAGCCAGGAGCATATCGCGAAAGCAGGGTTTTCTGAATGTCGCTTTCGTGCCTTTAGTGTTCCGTGAGGGCAAATTCAGAAAACTTGTCAGCTTCAAACTCACCGTAAAGTCCCGTCCCAGAGCATCTTTGTTAAACGGGAAAGCTGCGGTGGCAAAGGCTCCCGGCGAGCGTTATACATCAAATTCGGTGCTTGCCGGCGGCAGTTGGGCTAAGATTCGCGTCTCTCATTCCGGCGTTTTCCATCTGTCCGACGATTTGATTTATCAGGCAGGTTTTACCAATCCCTCCAAGGTCAAAGTCTATGGATACGGCGGAGCCCTTCAGCCCGAGAGTCTTACAGATGCTTACCTGCGTGCCACCGATGATTTGAAGGAAGTGCCCACCTGCTATATCGGCGGCAAGCGTCTCTTTTTCGCCCAGGGCCCGGTATCGTGGACTGCTGACGGCGGGCGCATACGCAATCCCTATTCCACCCACGGCTATTATTTCCTTACCGAGAGCGATGCGGCGCCGCGCGTTGTAGATGAAAACACGTTTATTGCCGGTTTCTATCCGGCCGGATGCGACTACAACGCACTTTACGAGGTAGAGAGCTATGCGTGGTATAAGGGAGGTCGCAACCTTTACGATGCCGAAACGTTCTCCACCGGCACTACACGCACTTATTCCGTGGCAGCTTGCAGCAGTGGAGCAGGCAAGCTTACCGTTGCCATTTCAGGCGATGCGGCAACAACAGCAGAGGTAAGGCTTAACGGCGTTACCGTGGGCAACGTTACCATAACACGTGTTCCAGAATACAGTGTAGCCAATTCGGCAACGAAGACGTTCACGGTGAGCAATCTTGCCCCCGTAAATACCGTGAGCATAAGACAGACAAACGGTTCTACGATGCGCCTCGACTACATCTCCACACACAGCAACAGTCCGCGTCCCTCATCGTATGTGTATTCCGGAACGTACGATGTGCCGGAGTTTGTTTACCGGATAACCAATCAGAACCATCATGCCGACACGCCCGTAGACATGATTATCCTCATACCCACCACACAGCGGTTGCGCGCTTATGCCGAGAAGCTGAAGACACTTCACGAACAGCTCGACGGAATGAGCGTGAGAATAGTGCCTGCCGATGAACTTTACAACGAGTTTTCGAGCGGAACGCCCGATGCAACCGCATACCGCAGATACCTGAAGATGTTTTACGACAGGGCAAAGACCGATGCCGAGATACCCCGTTATCTTCTGCTTTTCGGTGACGGCGCGTGGGACAACCGCATGCTTTGCCAGCAGTGGAAGGGCTTGTCGCCCGACGATTTCCTGCTTTGCTTTGAGAGCGAGAACTCGTTCAGCGAGACAGAATGCTATGTCTCCGACGATTTCTTCTGTATGCTCGATGACGAGGAGCAGATACAGCAGCCGCAGGATGGCAGGACCGTCTATCTGGGGCGTGCCGATGTGGCGGCAGGGCGTCTTCCCGTGCGGACGGAAAGCGATGCAAAGACCGTTGTAGACAAGATAACGGCGTATGTGGGCAACAAGAATGCCGGTGCCTGGCAGAACACCATAGTGATGATGGGCGACGATGGCAACAACAACATACACATGATTGCTGCCGACAATGTGGCAAAGCTGATAGAGAGGAAATATCCGTCGTTCGATGTAAAGCGCGTAATGTGGGATGCCTATGCCATGACCACTTCAGCCACCGGCAGCACCTATCCCGAGGTAGAGCAGCTGCTGAAGCAGTATATGACCAACGGAGCACTCGTGATGAACTACAGCGGTCACGGCTCTCCCACCCAGATATCTCATGAGAAGGCACTCATGATAAACGATTTCCGCAACAATGTCACGCAGCATCTGCCCCTTTGGGTTACGGCGTCGTGCGACATCATGCCGTTCGACGGACAGGAGGAGAACATCGGAGAGACGGCCATGTTCAATGCAAAGGGCGGCGCAGTGGCTTTCTTCGGCACCACGCGTACCGTATATTCGGGCTACAACGAGAAGATGAACCTTGCCTTTACCGAGTATGTGCTTGCCACAGATGGCGGACAGAACAGTATCGGCGAGGCGGTAAGACTTGCAAAGAACTCGCTTGTAGACCTTAACATCTCTGACCCGCGCCATGTGGCGGGCGACAACACCAACAACAAGCTCCAATACACGCTGCTCGGCGACCCGGCCCTCCGTCTTGCCTTGCCGCGACTCGATGCAGTAATCGACGACATCAACGGCAATGCCTTGGGAGGCGAAGAGCACGTTACGTTGAAAGCCGGAATGGAAGTGACGGTAAACGGTCATATAGAGAATAACGGCACCAGGGCAGACGATTTCAACGGCGAGATAACCGGACTGGTGCGCGATGCAAGCCAGACCATAGAGTGCAGGCTCAACAACACCTCCTCCGACGGAGCGCAGGTACGCTTCGTGTACACCGACCGTCCGTCCACCATCTTCAAAGGCAACGACAATGTGACCAACGGAACATTCTCGTTTAAGTTTGTGGTGCCTAAAGATATAAGTTACAGCGATGCCACGGGTAAGATAATCGTTTATGCAATGAATGCCGACAGATCCAGGACGGCAGCAGGTTCTACCGACGACGTACTGTTTAACGGCTCCATCGATTTCAGCCGCGATTCCATCGGTCCATCCATCTATTGCTATCTCAACACCGCGTCGTTCTCTAATGGCGACAACGTGAATACCACGCCTTATTTCGTTGCCGAAATCAACGACGACTACGGAATAAACGCCACCGGTAGCGGCATCGGTCACGACCTGCAGCTTGTCATCGATGGCGAGATGGCGCGTACCTATGTGCTCAACGACTATTTCGCTTTCGACTTCGGCACCTACAAGAGCGGTCGTCTCGGCTTCAGCATTCCGCGCCTTGAACCCGGCGAGCACAAGTTGAAGTTCAAGGCATGGGACGTGCTCAACTATTCGTCTACAGCAGAACTCTCGTTCAACGTCGTGGAGGGATTGTCGCCCGACATCATCGACATCGACTGCTTCCCCAATCCCGCCTCCACCTACACTACCTTCCGTGTCACCCACGACCGCATAGGCAGCGACGTGGGTGTGGTGCTCGACATCTTCGACATGTCGGGGCGTCATCTGTGGTCGCAGACGGAGAGTGCTGTGCCCACCGGAAACACCCTCTCGTTCGACTGGGACCTTACGGTAGGCAACGGACGCCGCCTCGGAACGGGCGTCTATCTCTATCGCGTCAGGCTTAATTGCGAGGGTGGAAGCTACGTCTCGAAAGCCAAGAAATTGATTATAATGTGCAATAAATAACGCCGTTTCAGCGTTTAGAGATAATAGTTGGGGACGGCTCAACGTCGTTGGCGCCGTCCGCATTTGCGAAACAAACATCACAGACAATGAACAACAGATGTAGAATATTTCCATTTTTGCTTTGCTTGCTCTTCTCTTTAACGGTAGGAGCGCAGGATAAGCTCAACGAGTTCAACCCCATCGACCATGCCGTGATTTCACAGACCATTGCTCCCGATGCCCGTGCTGCGGGTATGGGCGACGTGGGAGCCGCCACCGACCCCGATGTGAACTCACAGTACTGGAACCCCGCCAAGTATCCTTTCTGTATCAGCCGTGCCGGAGTGGCGCTCAACTACACTCCGTGGTTGCGTCAGCTCGTCAATGACATCGACCTCGCCTACGTTGCAGGCTATTACCGCATAGGCGACTACAGCGCCGTGTCGGGTTCGCTCCGCTATTTCTCGCTCGGCGAGGTTATGACCTCATACGATGAGAACGCCATGACCGTGAAACCCTATGAAATGTCGTTCGATGTGGCTTATTCGCTCATGCTTAGCGAGACGTTCTCCATTGCCGCAGCCCTGCGATGGATTTATTCCGACCTCCGTTACGACTACACTGAAGACTCGGCGCCTGCTTCGGCGGTGGCTGCCGACCTTGCCATGTACTATAACAACTACATCAACATTGGCAGTCGCGAGTGCCAGTTGGGTCTTGGCTTGAACATCAGCAATATAGGAAGCAAGATTACGTATTATGGCGACGACCGCAGCCAGTTCATACCTACCAACATGCGTCTCGGTGCCTCGCTCATGGTGCCCATCGACGAGTATAACCGCTTCACCATAGCTGCCGATGCCAACAAGCTCCTCGTGCCAACCATACCCAAGCAGAACGAGGGCGAGAGCGCCGCCGACTATCAGGACCGCGTGATACGCGACTACAACGATGTGGGCTCCATCTCCGGTATCTTCAAGAGCTTTAGCGACGCTCCCGGCGGCTTCAAGGAGGAGCTTCAGGAAATACAGTGGAGCGTGGGAGCCGAGTATATCTACCACGACCAGTTCTCGCTTCGTGCCGGTTATCATCACGAGAGCGAAAACAAGGGTAACCGCAAGTATTTCACCGTGGGTGGCGGATTCCGCATGAACGTGTTCTCGCTCGATGTGGGCTACGTCATCTCCACAGCGCAGAGCAACCCGCTCGACCAGACACTGCGCTTCTCTCTGGCTTTCGACATGGACGGCATCAAGGATCTTTTCCGCAGATAAACACTTTCAGACTATGAATATCAGAGTAGGTTTCGGCTACGATGTACACCGCCTTGTGGAGGGACGCGACCTCTGGCTCGGCGGCATAAGGATTGATCACACCCTCGGACTGCTCGGACACAGCGATGCCGACGTGCTCATACACGCCATCTGCGACGCCCTGCTGGGTGCGGCAAACATGCGCGACATTGGTTTCCACTTCCCCGACACGTCTGCCGACACGCTCGACATAGACAGCAAGATACTGTTGCGCAAGACAGTCGCCCTCATAGCCACAAAAGGTTATGTGGTGGGAAACATCGACGCCACCGTCTGCGCCGAGCATCCCAAGCTCAACCCGCACATTCCCGCCATGCAGCAGTGTCTTGCCGATGTCATTGGAACCCACGCCGACAATATCTCCATTAAAGCTACCACCACCGAACACCTCGGATTCACCGGACGCGAGGAGGGAATAAGCGCCTATGCCACCGTGCTGATAGAGAAGAAGCAGTGATATAACGCTCCACGCGCTGCGGATGCGGTTTTCATGCAACATGACAATACCGAACACAACATATTATGGAAAGCAGAAGACACGCCTATCTGATAATGGCACACAACGAGTTCGGCATACTCAACACGCTGATGTCGCTTATTGACGACGAGCGTAACGACATCTTCCTGCATATTGACAGGAAGGTAAAGGTGATGCCGGAGTTATATCAACCCAAATTCTCCCGACTTTTCTTCACTCCCGTGCGTTGCGACGTGCGTTGGGGCGATGTGGGACAAGTACATGCGGAAATGTGCTTGTTCCGCGCTGCATACGAAAAAGGTGATTATCAGTATTTTCATCTGCTTTCGGGTGTTGATATGCCAATAAAGACACAAGACTATATACATGATTTCTTCGACAAACATAACGGAAAAGAATTTATAGGATTCTCTGCTCTCACTGATTTTGTCAAGGGCGACATTGAGCGCAAGCGCAGGCGCTATTACTTCCTTATGCGCTGGAACTACCGCACCTCTTTCGTGCCAAAGTGGAAGGTGACCCTTGCAAAGATTATCAGACATGCCGCATTGAAAATACAAGACATTCTGCATATGGACAGAGGCAACGAATTGACATTCAGAACAGGATACAATTGGGCTTCGCTCACCGGCGATGCAGTGAAATATCTGCTTGACAATGAAGATTTTATCAACCGACGCTTCGCCCACACGACATGCTCCGACGAGATGTATAAACAATCGTTGCTCATTTCGAGTCCCGTATTCCGCGAAAGAATCTACGATTTGGAGAACGAGATGCACAGCTGCATGCGTTTCATCGACTTCCGCCGTGCCGACGAGGAGCAGCAGCGCAGAGGAGAGCCTTACAACTGGCATGATGGCGATGCTGCCGAGCTTCTTGCCTCCGAATATCTCTTTGCAAGAAAGTTCTCAAGCCGTTATCCCAAGGTTATCAGCGACTTGCAGGCAAGTCTTACGCGTAAATCGCAAATAGAACAGATGGGGAGACAATGATAAGATTTTATTTTTAGTGTTGTCCTTGCGGCTGCGCTCTGTCTGTCGTCATGCGGGTTGATAAGCATAAACCATTCGAACTTGTAAGCGATTGCATGATATATAAGATGGATGTGAGGCAGGTTTATTGGTGAATACGATACTGCATACGAGCTTTTTTAAGCCAAAGATAACAGCGCGATATAACACGTATAACATTAATTTACATTTTAGAAAAATCTTTACTTTAACGTGTGTTAATAGGCACCCAAACCTCGATTTGTGACCTACGACGCGAAAATGAGCGTTTTTACTCTCAAATAGGGAGCGCTGATAGTCAGCGAGTTACGCGTTTTGCGATTTAATACCATTTCATCGGTTTGCCATTACGTACGTGAGCTCATTGCGATATAGCTTTTATCGCATCGTCATTACGTCG
>CAMTJK010000064.1 GCA_947072805.1 uncultured Prevotella sp. | reverse complement strand
GTTACAAATCGAGGTTTGGGTGCCGATTAACACACGTTAAAGTAAAGATTTTTCATAAAAGTAAACAAATGTTATACGTGTTGTATCATATACCATTTGAATTGTTCTAATGATTGTTCTAATGAATGTTTTGAGATAAAGTTTTCACAACAATATGAAGCCTTGTCAAGAAAAAACGCTACCTTTGCAATCTATTTCATAACGATTCTAAAAGATTATGGCACAAGAAGACGTATTTAAGAAGATTGTATCGCATTGCAAAGAATATGGATTCGTATTTCCGAGCAGCGACATATACGACGGATTAGGAGCCGTTTACGACTACGGTCAGAACGGAGTTGAGTTGAAGAACAACATAAAGGAATACTGGTGGAAGAGCATGGTGCTTCTCCATGAAAACATTGTGGGTATAGACTCTGCCATCTTTATGCACCCCACAATATGGAAGGCGTCCGGTCACGTGGACGCGTTCAACGATCCGCTCATAGACAACCGCGATTCGAAGAAACGCTACCGTGCCGACGTACTCATAGAAGACCAGATAGCAAAATACGACGAGAAGATTGAGAAGGAGGTTGCTAAGGCACGCAAGCGCTTCGGAGATTCATTTGACGAGGCAAAGTTTCTTGAAACAAGTCCGCGTGTACAGGAAACAAAGCAGAAGCGCGATGCTCTGCATGAGCGTTATGCAGCAGCAATGCAGGGACCGGACCTTGAAGCCCTGAAGCAGATAATCGTAGATGAAGAAATTGTAGACCCGATATCGGGAACAAAGAACTGGACCGACGTAAGACAATTCAACCTTATGTTCTCAACAGAGATGGGAGCGTCGGCAGACGGAGCAATGAAGGTATATCTGCGCCCCGAGACGGCACAAGGAATATTTGTGAATTATCTCAATGTGCAGAAGACCGGACGCATGAAGATACCTTTCGGCATAGCACAGATAGGAAAGGCTTTCAGAAACGAGATTGTTGCACGCCAGTTCATCTTCAGAATGCGCGAGTTCGAACAGATGGAAATGCAGTTCTTTGTAAAGCCGGGTACAGAGCTCGACTGGTTCCCGAAGTGGAAACAGACACGTATGGCATGGCATCAAGCCCTCGGATTCGGAGCAGAAAACTATCGCTTCCACGATCACGACAAGCTTGCACACTATGCAAATGCAGCTACAGACATTGAATTCCGTATGCCGTTCGGATTTAAGGAAGTGGAGGGCATACACTCAAGAACAAACTTCGACCTCTCGCAGCATGAGAAATTCTCGGGCAAGAGCATCAAGTATTTCGACCCGCAGACCAACGAGAGCTACACTCCGTATGTCATTGAAACGTCTATCGGAGTGGATCGTATGTTCTTGTCGATAATGTGCCATTCTTTCGATGAGGAGAAATTAGAAAATGGAGAGACACGCACTGTCCTCCGTTTGCCTGCTGCACTGGCTCCGGTGAAACTTGCCGTTATGCCGTTGGTGAAGAAAGACGGTCTGCCTGAAAAGGCACGCGAAATAATAAACAGCCTTCGCTTCCACTTTAACTGCCAGTATGACGAGAAGGATACAATAGGAAAGCGCTACCGCAGACAGGATGCAATAGGTACTCCTTACTGTGTCACCGTAGACTACGATACGCTCAAAGACAACACCGTAACCTTGAGATTCCGCGACACAATGGAGCAAGAGAGAGTGAACATCAATGAGCTCAACGGAATAATTGAAGACAAGGTGAGCATAGCAAGCCTTTTGAAAAAACTGCAATAGGAGCAATGAGAAAGCCAAAGATACTGATGATTGTCATGGCGGTGCTTACATTGGGTATGGTCATGATATCGTGCAGTGAGGACGACAACGAGGTGGAGGAATATCCGGATTGGCAGGCCAACAACGACAACTTCTTCAACAGATTGAGTGACTCTGTCGTAAACCTGCTCGCCGCCGATCCTGCACGCACGGACTGGAGGCGCATAAAAGCATGGTCGAAACCGCAGTCTGCAGCAGGCAACAATTCCGATTATATCATAGTAAATGTATTACATGCTGCTGACGTTTCCAAAAATGGAGTGCCGGCTTATACTGATACGGTGAAGGTTGCATACGTAGGACAGCTGCTTCCGTCTAATTCATATCCTTCAGGCTTTATATTTGACCGGACATTCTCCGGAGAATATGACCCAATGCTCAGTGCTACTACGAAGTTTGCTATAGGAAACTCAACAGGAAATAATCTTGTTGATGGCTTTGCTACGGCACTCCAGCATATGCGGAAAGGAGACAGATGGAAGGTTTACATCCCATACCAGCTGGGCTATGGCGAGGTAGACAACGGCTCCATACCGGCATACAGTACGTTGATATTCGATCTTGTGCTTGTCGATTTCTGGTCACCGAGATAAAGACATCATGTTCAAGCTAAAGGATTATCTGTAAGTCCTCGTTGCAACTTCAAACAACCAATCATTCAACCGAACATTTTATAAAGGACGAGGCTTCGGATGAAAAGAAAGAGAACTTCTTCTTGCGGCTAAGGGCTGCAAAGGGAAGTTCTCTTTTTTACATCTTAATTAATGTATGCCGGTCTGGAAGATGTATACTGTATTATACTAAATCGGTCGTCAGACTGTTATGTACAAACATGCTATCCTTTTGCCTTTTGCAGTTCCATGTCATGGCGGCTCTTTGATTTCGTTACAAGTCTTACCCCAGAGAAGACAAGCAGCACTGCTATGGCATGGGTCCATCTGAATGTACCGAGCCCGGTGAGAACGCTGACTATTACCGAAACGAGAGGCTGCACATAATTATATATACTTACTACCGTAGGGCGTAGTGTACGTTGGCCAATCATCGTAAGTATATAACTGAGATATGTTCCCACGAAGACAACATAAAAGGTTTCCCACCATGTAGAGATGGGAATGCCTGTCCAGTCTATGGCTGCAACGTTGTTGTAGGAGAGCGGAACAATGATGATTGTGGCCCAAAGAAACATCCATTTGTTTATGGTAAAGACTGAATATCGTCGGACAAGCGGATTAAACAGTGAAAGATAAAGTGCAAAAGAGAACTGTGCGAACAGACACAGCAGGTCGCCTCGTATGTCACCTACTTTCGAACTTAGTGCAGATGCACTCGAAAGAATGAGAATAAGAGCTCCGCTGCAGCCCAGAAGCACACCGCTTGCCTTCTTGCCGGTGATGGGTTCTTTTAGTATTATTGCTGCCAGGATCATAGCGAATATGGGCATCGATGTCGTCACAATGCTTGCATTAATGGGCGAAGTGAGACTAAGCCCTATGGTATAGCAGCACTGATTGCATACGAGTCCGAAAAGGGCGGCGAATGGAAACAGTAGCAGGTCACGCCGCCTAACATGCTCTTTGGGCGTAAAAAGGGATGTAACCCAAAATAATAGGGCTGCACCGCACACACGGAATGTTACCATACTTATCCCGTCTATGCCGTTTGTCATGGCATCTTTGCCCAGCGGAGCCATCAGTCCCCAAAAGGCACAGGCAAAGAACATGCAGAGATGGGCTGTCAGCGGACGGTTATTCTTGTTATCCATAAATGTGTCTTGTTTTAGAAAACGACTGCAAAATTACAAAAAATTAATTGCTGCAAGTGCGATTGGATGGATTAAATCATTATATTTGCATAAGTTATGCTGCACTCGGCAATCATGAGTAAACTCTGACTGCTCTCGCTTGCTATAACTTTGCATAAGTTATGCTGCCATGTAAAGCAAAATGAACAACATTAAAAATCTAATCAGTATGAAATATGCAGAATATATTTCCGAAATAGAGATTGATTCGCTGTGGAGTGGAACCAAACATATCAGGTGGACGCTCGACCCACGCGTTAATATATTGAGCGGCATAAACGGCGTCGGTAAGAGCACCATATTAAATAAGGTGGTGCGTGGCTTGATGAAGGGGGGAGAATTTCCGAGTCATATGATGCCGGGCGTGCGTATGAAAGTCGTTCCCGATGATGCACGATGGATTCGTTACGATGTGATACGCAGTTTCGACCGCCCATTAATGGCGAGCGAGGTGGTGAATAAGATTGTTGATGCTTCGGTTGTCACAGAACTGGACTGGCAATTATATCAGCTTCAAAGAAAATATCTTGATTATCAGGTTAATATAGGGAACCGTATAATAGAGGTTCTACAGAGCGGAGATGCAGATGGAGCTTTGCGCGCCCAGGAAATATCCACACCTAAACGCAAGTTTCAGGATATGATAGACAAATTGTTCGTTGAGACCGGTAAACAGCTCATTCGGACAAAGAACGAAATAGTCTTCACTCAACTTGGCGAGGAACTTACACCTTATCAGTTGTCAAGCGGAGAGAAGCAGATGTTGGCAATTCTGCTAACGGTGCTTATCGAGGACAATAAGCCTTATATTCTTTTCATGGATGAACCGGAGGTGAGCCTGCATGTGGATTGGCAACAGAAGCTTATAGACATGATAATAGAGCTCAATCCCAATGTGCAGATTATTCTTACAACTCATTCGCCTGCGGTCATAATGAACGGTTGGATTGATAAGGTTACCGAAGTAAGTGATATTACATTATGAGCAAACGCCTCAAAAACAACATCACATCTGGATATATGGAGGCTGCCAACAGACTCAATTCCCGTAAAGCGCGCAGGAAAATCATAGCATATGTAGAAAGCTATGATGATATATTCTTCTGGCGTACGGTGTTGGGACGTTTCGAAAACGAGACAAGATTCTTTGAGGTGATGCTTCCTTCCAAGGGTACTTTGAAGCGCGGAAAAAAGTCGGTGCTGATGAATATAATTGCAGATGGAGCCGGACGCGATATGATAGCGTGCGTAGATGCTGATTATGATTATATGCTTCAGGGTTTAACAGAGACATCGCGCACCATACTGAACAATCCATACGTGTTTCATACCTATGTCTATGCCATCGAGAACTATCAGTGTTTTGCAAAAAGTCTTCATAGTGTATGTGTAATGGTCACCCTTAACGACCATTCAATCTTTGATTTCGAGGAATATCTACGCCTTTATTCCGAAGCTTGTTTTCCTCTCTTCATATGGTCTGTATGGGCTTACCGTACCGGCAACTATCCGAAATTCTCTCTCTCTGACTTTTGCCGAATTATTGATCCCGGTGCTTTCAGTGTGGATAACCCCATGGCTTCCATCAATCATCTGCGGCACAAGGTGGGGCGCAAGATCAATTACCTGCAGCAACATTATCCTAAGGCTAAGGAATCGTACCTTAAACTGAAAAGGGAACTGCTTTCGTTGGGATTGACACCTTCCACTACATATCTCTACATTCAGGGACATCATATCTTCGACACTGTCGTTGTGCCGATAATGAGCAAGGTGTGCAGTCGTCTTCGTCAGGAACGTGAGCACGAGATTTATGTCACTTCTGCCCATCGTACGCAGATGCGTAACGAGATGTCATGTTATGAGAACAGTATTGAGGACATACGTTCTATGCTGAAGAAGAATACCGGATATATGAATTGCCCGTGTTTCCAGCGCCTGCAGGAAGATGTGGCGCATTTTTTGAATGCAGCCGAAACACCTTCTACTGTTTGTGAGGATGCTTCGGCTGAAGATTGATTTATGTTTCTTTTGTCTTGTTCCAGACTAATCAAGATGTCAGTTTTCCGTCCAGTAGCTTCTGCTGAACAGAACCAGCACTGTCATTATCTCAAGACGTCCCATCAGCATCATTAGCGAGCATATCCATTTGATGATGTCGGGCAGTGAACTCCATGACATCACCGGTCCGATGTCGGTACCCAGAGTGGGACCCACATTGCTCATGCAGCTTAGTGCAATGGTGATGGCGTTCGTATTGTCTATACCTGCCACAATCATTATGGTGGCAGCGATAATACACATCATTATATATGCAGTAAAGAACGCCAGCAAAGTGGTTATTTTGGATTGCGGCACGCTCTGTCCGTTTATGCGGACGGGCAATACGGCGTTGGGGTGGAGTATGTGTCGGAACTCGTTGCGCAGAACTTTCAGCAGCATTACGCCGCGCATACATTTAAATCCGCCGCTGGTCGAGCCGGCACAGGCTCCGATAAACATGCAAAGACCAAGGATAACCCAGGTAAAATGCGGCCATGCTCCGGCATCGTCATTGAACATACCCGTCGAGGTACAGAATGAAACCACCTGGAAAAGTCCGCATCTGAATGCACGCTCGAAGTCGTAGCCGAGCCGTGTGACGAGCAGATACATGATTATTACCGTGCCTATGGTTATGACGCTGACGTACATTCTGAATTCAGAACTCGTCATCAGGCTGTTCAGCTTGCCTTTAAAGGTGGCTGCATACAGCAGCATAAAGTTGATTCCGGCAAGGAACTGGAATAATATGCTGATGTATTCTACGGAAGGGGAATGGAAAAATTCTGTGCTGTCGTTGTGTGTGGAGAATCCGCCTGTGGCTGTTGTTGTCATCGAGTGGTTCAAACCGTCGAACCAGTCCATGCCTGTGGCACAGAAGCATATCATGCAAGCCACGGTGAGAGCGAGATAAATGGACCATATCCACTTTGCTGTGGTGCTAAGCCGCGGGTGCATTTTAGAGCGGATGGGGCCGGTTGCTTCTGCGGCAAATACTTTCATGCTTCCTCCCACCATAGATGGCAGTACAGCTATGGTGAAGAATACAATACCCAATCCGCCTATCCATTGCGTCAGCGAGCGCCAGAACAGAATGCCGTGCGGCAGACATTCCACATCGTCAAGTATCGTTGCACCTGTGGTAGTGAAGCCCGACATCGTCTCGAAGTAAGCGTTTGTAACATCGGTGATATACCCTCCGACAAGGAATGGTAACATACCGAAGAAACTGAATATTAGCCATGTGGAGGTTACTACCAGATAAGCATCGCGCCGGCTCATGTTGTTCGATGCGTCGCGTCCGAAATATTTGAAAACAAATGCGCCACCTACTGTAGCCAATATGGATATAAGGAAGGCCATGACATCATCTTCCTTATATGCTAAAGCCATGCAGAGGCAGCACAGCATGAATGTGCTTTCGAGAAACAGCAGTTGTCCGATAATCTTCGAAACGATTCTGAAGTTTACCATAGCGAGCTCGATTTGAAGTATTTTTCGATATTCTTCATGTTCTGTTCATGGCAGAATACCATCACCGTGTCGCCTGCTTCTATCTGCGAGTTACCGTTCACGAGCATTCCTTCGCCGTGTCTTACCAGTCCGCCTATGGTTACGCCAAAAGGCAGTCCGAGCGATTTTACAGGCTTTTTAGTTACGGGTGAACCTTGTGCCGCAGTGAATTCAGCCACGTCAGAGTCTGCCATCATCAAAGAGCGCATATTGTTTACCTGTGCATCGAGCATCATTTGATATATGTGGCTTGCGGCAATGGTTTTTTTATTGATGATGGTGCCGATGTCGAGTTCTTCTGCCATCTTCACGTAGTCGAGGTTCTCTACCATTGCTATGGTCTTCCTTACGCCCAGTCTTTTGGCTGCCAGGCATGCCAGAATATTTGTTTCGGCATGTTCGGTGAGTGCAACGAATCCCTGTACGTTCCTTATTCCTTCTTCTTCGAGCAGGCTTATGTCTCGTCCGTCACCGTGTATTACCATTGCGTCGGTAGTAATCAGCAGTTGGTTCAGTCGTTCGCAGCGTTCCTCGTCACGTTCTATTATCTTTATTTTCATGTTGTCGGGAGCTGTGAGAACCGTTCTGACGGCAGTCTTGCTTCCGCCCATTATTATGACGTTCTTTACATCGGGATAGTGTGATTTGCCTGTTATCTGTCTTATATAAGGTATATATTCTTTTGTGGTCATGAAGAATGCGAGGTCGAGCGTGTGCAGTTCGTCGTTACCTCCGGGAATGATGGTCTCGCTTGCCCGTTTTATTGCCACTATGTGATAGGGATCGTCGGGACCGCAAAGTTCCTTTAATGGCTTGTTGAGAATCTGTGCAGTATCTCTCAGTTTCACGCTGAGCATTACCAGTGCTCCGCCATACACGTCCCATCGTTGTCTTGCCCAGCTAAGTTGCAGGCTGTTGTTGATGTCCACTCCGGCAAGAACCTCGGGATAGATGAGTGAGTCTATTCCTATCTTTTTGAAAAAAGGAGCCAGCTCCGGCGCCAGATATTCGTAGTTGTCTATACGTGCCACAGTCTTCTTTGCACCCAAAGCATGTGCCAGAATGCACGCGTTCATGTTACAACTCTCGTCTGGAGTCACGCCCACAAATAGGTCTGCATCCTTTGCACCGGCATCTACGAGTGCCTTGATGCTTGTAGGAGAAGCTTGCAGGGTCATTATGTCATAGTCTCCGTCAAGTCCTGCCAGTCGCTCCTCGTCTTCATCCACCAGCGTGCAGTCCTGTTTGTCGCGCGACAGAAGTTTCGATAAATGTGTGCCCACAGCACCGGCACCCCCAATTATAATCTTCATTATTATTTATCTTCAATATGTTTCTTTATGGCATCTTTGTCTATGCCTGCTATTTGCTGCAGTTGCGCCACAGTGCCGTGTTCCACGAATGCGTCCGGCAGCCCGAGGCGTGTCATGCGTGGAGAATAGCCGTGGTCTGCCATCCATTCCAGTACAGCCGAGCCGAAGCCACCGTTGCGCGCACCGTCTTCTATGGTAATGATGCGCGTATATTTTTGGGCTATCTCGTTGAGCATTTTCTCATCGAGAGGCTTCAGAAATCTCATGTCGTAGTGTGCTATGCTTCGTTGCTTGTCGGCGTTTTCCACTTCGGCTATGGCTTCGGCGGCGGTATTTCCTATTGGTCCTATGGTCAGTACAGCCATGTCGATGCCGTCCTTCAGTTTTCTACCAGTGCCTACAGCAATCTCCTCGAAGTCGCATTTCCAGTCGGTCAGCACACCTCTGCCTCTCGGATACCTTATCACGAACGTGCCTTTGTCTGGCAGTTGGGCTGTATACATCAGCCTTCTCAGTTCGTGCTCGTTCATCGGCGAGGCTATGGTGAGGTTCGGTATTGCTCGCAGTGCCACCATGTCGAAGGCTCCGTGATGTGTCGGTCCGTCTTCGCCCACCAGTCCTGCGCGGTCGAGACATAGCACTACTGGCAGGTTAAGTATTGCCACATCGTGTATAATGTTGTCGTAGGCACGTTGTGCGAAAGCGCTGTAAATGTTGCAGAATGGCAACATACCCTCTTTCGCCATTCCACCGGAGAAAGTCACTGCGTGTCCTTCAGCTATACCCACGTCGAACGTTCTGTCGGGCATAGCCTCCATCATTATGTTCATCGAGCATCCTGTTGGCATGGCAGGTGTCACTCCCACTATGCGCCTGTTGGCTTCAGCCAGTTCGAGCAGTGTACGCCCGAACACCTCTTGATATTTTGGTGGTGCGTCGGTGGCTTTGCTTTTCTTTCGTTCGCCTGTTGCGGCGTCGAATTTTCCGGGGGCGTGCCATATTGTAGCAGCTTTTTCTGCCGGCTCGTAACCTTTGCCTTTGGTGGTATGCAGGTGCAGTAGCTTCGGCCCCTTCATGTCTTTAAGCTGCTTCAGTATTCTCACCAGTTCTTTTACGTTGTGTCCGTCGAACGGTCCGAAATATCTTATGTTAAGGCCTTCAAAGATGTTCTGCTGATGACTTATTGCCGATTTCAGTGCATTGCCGAGCCTTATCAGTCCGTTGCGTCTGTCGTCGGCGAGGTATCCTTTTGTGCGTAGCCAGTTGCCTGCACGGAATCGCAGAGCGTTGTATGTCTCGTTGGTATTCAGTTTTAGCAGATATTGCTTCATTCCGCCCACGCTTCTGTCTATGCTCATGTTGTTGTCGTTGAGTATGATGAGCATATCGTTGGGTGTCGATGATGCGTTGTTCAGTCCTTCAAAGGCAAGTCCGCCGCTCATGGCGCCGTCGCCTATCACAGCCACGATGTGCCTTGGCTCGTTTACGTTGTTGTCTTCTTTCTCTTTTTTCACTTCAGCTACAGCCATGCCGAGTGCAGCCGATATGGAGTTACTGGCATGTCCGCACACGAATGAGTCGTATTCGCTCTCTTCTGGCGATGGAAATGGTCTTATGCCGTGCAGTTTTCTGTTTGTGAAGAAGGTCTCCCTGCGTCCGGTAAGTATCTTGTGTCCGTACGCCTGATGCCCTACGTCCCACACTATCCGGTCGTAGGGAGTGTTGTATACATAATGGAGAGCCACGGTGATTTCTACCACGCCGAGGCTTGAAGCAAGATGTCCGGGGTTCACCGACAGTTCGTCCACAATGTTGTCCCTCAGCTCCTTGCACACTTCCGGCAACTGTTCCACCGGAAGCTTGCGTAAATCGTCAGGATATTTTATGCTGCCCAATAGGGCTGTTTTGCTGTCATTCACAATTATCACTTGTATAATGTGGGAAATGTTCGTTCCCTCTAAAGTCCGAATAACGGCAGATCTGCCATCGCTTTAGTCTGAATAACGGCAGATTCAGCCATAAATAACTCCGCAAAGTTACGCTTTTATTTCGAAATAAATAGCCTGTATTGATAAAAATCACTACATTTGCACACGATATTAGGATATGTTGATTGTTAAACAAGCAGACTGTTTGATATGAAATACGGAATAATCGGCACCGGAGCCATCGGCGGATACTATGGTGCCAAACTTGCACGTGCCGGAAAGGAAGTACATTTTCTTCTTCACAGCGACTATGATTATGTGGCAGCCAATGGATTGCAGATTGATTCCTGCGACGGTTCGTTCCACATTGACAATGTGTTGGCATACCGTTCTGCTGCCGACATGCCAAGATGTGATGTGGTGCTGGTATGTCTTAAATCGGTTAACAATCATCTTCTGCCGTTGCTCCTTTCGCCGCTGTTGTATGACAAGACCCTCGTGGTACTCATTCAGAATGGGATAGGTCTCGAAGCCGACTTGCTTGAGAAGATGCCCGGACTCAATGTTGCTGCAGGTCTTGCCTTTATATGTTCTGCAAAGTCAGCTCCGGGTACAATTTCGCACCAGTGCTACGGAAATATCAATATCGGTAACTATTCGTGTGCCGACAATGCCCTTGTGGAGCGTTTTATCGCAGAGCTGAAGTCGGCTGAAGTGGGCGCTGCGCTGGTGGAATATAATGAAGCGCGGTGGAAGAAAGCTGTGTGGAACATGCCTTTCAACGGCATGACAGTGGCTCTAAATACCCGTACCGACTGTCTTTTAGAGTGTCCCGAAACGATGAGGCTTGTCAAGGAGCAGATGATGGAGGTGGTAGGTGCCGCACAGGCTCTCGGGGTGAAGGGCGTAGATGAGTCGTTCGCCGACAAGATGATACACAATACGCAGGTGATGACACCCTATTCGCCTTCCATGAAACTCGATTTCGACAACCGTCGCCCCATGGAGATTTACTATCTCTACACAAGGCCTATAGAGGAGGCACGCAAGGTAGGTTTCGCCATGCCGCGCCTGCAGATGCTTGAAGCAGAATTGAAGTTTATTGCCGAGCGTAACAATTCCACCAATATATAATTATATGAATATATCTGCGCCGTGTGCAATTATGCAGATATGTTGCCTATGATGATGCCATTATTGCAGGGCGTTTTCAATCGGTCTGTTTCACAACGCAAAATAGTCGTAATAGCAACGTGAAATGGACAATATGGAAAAGTAGGTCTTATTGTATATTTGGATTTAGGTTGAAACAACGATAAAGAATGATGGTAAGACAAACCGAATTTACTCTGAAGCCCGTTGCGCGAGGCTTCCATCTCGTTACAGGCGAGATAGTAAGACAATTGCCTGAACTGCCGCAGAACGGACTGCTTCATCTCTTTGTGAAGCACACGAGTTGTGGACTGTGTATAAATGAAAATGCAGATGCAGACGTGAGAGCCGACATGAGGGGAATTTTCGATCGCCTCGTACCCGAAAACCAACCGTTTTACAGGCATACGTTCGAGGGTGACGATGATATGCCGAGTCACGCAAAGTCTGTCATTTCCGGTGTAAGCCTCACCATCCCTATAACTGGCGGCAGACTGAACCTCGGCACATGGCAGGGCATATATCTATGTGAATATCGTGATTACGGTGGACCGCGCAGGATTGTTGCCACGGTAGTAGGCGACTGACACTCTCCGTTTTTTTACTCCTCACATCCGCAGTCGTGCTCATCGCAATGGCAGCGACAGCTTTCCGTCTCTATGGTGGCGTGGGTTATTCCTGCTGCCTTCAGTCTTGTTTTTATTTCTTTCTTGATTTCCTCCATCTTTTCCATGTCGCTGATCACCACGTGACAGGTTAGGGCATTGCGTGTGGTGCTGATTGCCCATATATGTATATGGTGAACATCGGTAACGCCGGGACACGACGTTATTAGCGACGAGATGTGCTCGTGGTCTATGCCCTGTGGAGTGCCGTCGAGCGAGAGAGTGATACTTTCGGCAAGCAGATTCCACGTGGACACAAGTATCACGGCTGCGATGGCAATAGACACTATCGGGTCTACGGCGTTCCAGCCGGTTAGGGTGATGATAAAGCCGGACACTACCACGCCTACGCTTACCAGGGTGTCGGCAACCATGTGCAGGAAGGCTCCGCGCACGTTGATGTCGCTCTTCTGTCCCCTCATCAGCAGCAGTACGGTGAGTCCGTTTATTATTATTCCCACAAAGGCTGTCCACGAAACAGCAATGCCGTTCACCTCGGCAGGCTCCTTAAACTTGTGAATGCTCTCTATGATGATGGCCCCTACAGCCACGAGAAGGATTATTGCGTTGAGCAGTGATATGAGCACGGTACTCTTTTTCAGTCCGTAGGTATATTTCTTCGACGAATGTATTTTGGAAAGCCAGAACGAGAAGAGTACGAGCAGTAGCGAAAACACGTCGCTAAGATTGTGTCCGGCATCGGAAAGCAGTGACAGAGAGTTCTCCACAAAACCCACTACAGCTTCGATGGCTACGAAAGCAAGATTGAGGGCGATGGAGAAAATAAATATCCCGTTGGGCGATTTCACCTCACCTGCGTGGTGATGGTGGTGATGACTGTGATTATGTCCCATATTCTTTGTTTTTTTTATTATGAATCAACCTGTCTTATGCAGCCAAGAAGTATAAGGAAGGCTTGCCCGAGTGCAGCTTATCTTATGCAAAGATAATGCAAATGAGCGGCAAGAAA
>CAMTJK010000063.1 GCA_947072805.1 uncultured Prevotella sp. | reverse complement strand
CGAGAGGCAGATAAGATAGTTTGAAACTCAACTCCCTCAGCTCTTGAATCCGCATTAAAAACAAAAATCAAAAAATAATAAAGATATGACGGCAACAGCAGACTTCAGACAAATGGCGCAATACATGGGGCTTGCGACATGCACCCTAATCGTGCGCACCGCCCTTTGGGTGTTAGGCATCCTTTGGGGTATCATAAGAGAGATAATAAACGGAGTGTTCCGAGTGGCGATAGGCATAATCGTGGCTATCCTTTCCACAATCGCCTTCTTCGGCTTCATCCTTTGGTTATTCACCCTTTAATCCCTACCGACATGAATAAGACAACGGAAGAGATACCCACGTGGAGTTTGTGCTATCTCATCAACGGGGACGCAACGGGACTGACGGACGATGAAATCCGTATGATAGACCGATGGGTAAATGATTGGCAGGTACAAATCGTTTCACCCGTTACGGACGAGGAAGGAAACGCACACCCTTATTTTTCACGCTATCCGCTTTTCGGACTTCCTGCCGAAGTGGAGGACTGCGACATACTTTATTTGAACGATAACCCCTCAAAGATATAGCGATTATGAAAGGAACAGACCATTTCAAGAGAACGATACAGATGCATCTGGAGCAGAGAGCCGCAGAGGACGCACTCTTTGCGAAGAAATACCGCAACCCTGCCAAGAACATAGACGACTGCGTAACCTACATTCTGAACTACGTGCAGAAAAGCGGTTGCAACGGCTTCACGGATGGAGAGATTTACGGACAAGCCGTACACTACTATGATGAAAATGAGATAGAGGTGGGCAAGCCTATCCAATGCCGAATAGCCGTGAACCATGTGGTGGAACTCACGGCAGAGGAAAAGGCGGAAGCACGTCAGAAGGCTATCCGACAATACCAAGAGGAGGAAGTCCGCAAGTTGCAGAACCGCAACAAGGCTAAGACCGCCAAACAGACAACCCAAGTTCAACAATCCTTATTCGACTTTTGATTATGAAACCGAGAACACGCATACAGCAGGAAGTCGCACGTTTGAGCAAGCGACTACCGAGATTGACCGCCACGCAAAAGGCATACGCTTTCCGCCATTGCTTCAAGCATTACGCCATCAAGAGGGCGGACGGCACGAACATCTGTACCGAGTGCGGACATTCGTGGAAAAGCGACCACGACCTTGCGGACACCCTTTGCGGATGCACCTGCCCCCGTTGCGGTATGCAGTTGGAAGCGTTGCGCACCCGAAAGAGCGTATTCAGAGATATGGAGTATTTCTCTATCGTCACCACCTGCAAGCAGTACCAAGTGGTACGTTTCTTTTCCGTCAAGTCCCGATACAAAGCTGGGAAGCCAGCCGAGTATTCCGCCTTTGAGGTGGTGCAGAGGTGGATTTCACCCGACGGCAAGACAACGACTGTTGCCCGACTGCGTGGCATGTCCTTGTTCTACTATGACCTATGGTCGGAGTACAGCGACATGGAGGTGCGCAAGAACCAAAAATTCCGCGCATACGACATTGACCCCGTATGCACCTATCCCCGACAGCGTTTCATCCCCGAACTGAAACGCAACGGCTTCAAGGGGGACTATCACAACATCCTGCCGTATGACCTTTTCACGGCAATCCTTTCCGACAGCCGAGCCGAAACACTCTTGAAGGCAGGGCAATATGCCATGTTGCGTTACTATATCCGCAGTCCCTTTGACATGGGGCAGTATTGGGCATCCGTCAAGATATGCATCCGCAACGGCTACACCATTTCGGACGGCTCCATGTGGCGTGACACCATAGACCTCCTGCGTCATTTCGGCAAGGACACGAACAGCCCGAAATACGTCTGCCCTGCCGACCTCAAAGCCGAACACGACAAGCTGGTCATAAAGCGCAACCACCAAAGGGAACGTGAACGGACTGAAGAACAACGCAGAAAAGCGGTTGAGGACGAGAAGAACTATCTAAAAGCCAAAGGAATGTTCTTCGGACTTGTATTCTCCGACAACCTTATCCTTGTGAAAGTCATTGAAAGCGTGGAGGAAATGATTGAGGAAGGAAGGCTGATGCACCATTGCGTGGGTGGCTACCACAATCGGAAAGACTCCCTTATCCTATCCGCCACCATTGACGGAAAGCGGATTGAAACGGTAGAAGTGTCACTGAAAACCTTTGAGGTGGTGCAGAGCCGTGGTGTCTGCAACGGGAACACGGAGTACCACGAGCGCATCATCGCCCTTGTGAACAACAACATCAACCTCATCCGCCAGCGGATGAAGGCGGCATAATATCAACCTTTAAAACACAAAGAATATGGACGTGAAATTTGAAACCCTTGTAAGTGTGTGGGACGACCAAATCCCGATGTTGCTCATCAACCTTGTGAACACAGCCGTGTTCGCAAGGAACGTGGGCGAGTTCAAGACCGCCATACGGCAGATGTCCGAAAGCACGGACTTTGACAAGTTCTTCGCCTACGGCTACGGACGCAGCCACTTTTGGCTGAAACAACGGCTTGCGTCAGACACGGGCAAGCATACGGAGAACAGATTGCTAATTGTTGAATTTTAACCGATACGATTATGAGTACACGAATGACCATTAACGGAGTAAGCACCTGCACGGAAGCAGGAACGGAGAAATACGAGAAATTCCAAATGGGTATTGGCAAACGCAGGCGGACACTTGTACAATACGATTACCGCTACACGGACGGAGAGTTGTTCTCTTGTGTGAAACCTACATTGGACGAGTGCCGAGCCGAGCGCAACAAGTGGCTGACGGCAAAGGAGGGCAAGCGATGAACACGACCTATCAGACACTGATTGTCAAGTTCAGCGAGCCGATAGCGGTACTTGACGGCATCTTTGATGATGCCGAAGCATGGGGAGTTTCCACCTTAAAAGAGTGGATAGATGATTACGAAAGCACACGTTTCACCGCCATTGACAGCCATACGGCAGTCATAACGAGCGAGTACAACATGGAATGTGTGAAGGAATGGTTGCAACGGCAGACACCCATTGCCGAGATAACAGAATGTTGAACGGGTTGGCGGTGTCCGCACCGCCAACATATAAACCTAAAATGACGGATATGATAGCAAAGACAATTTTGGAGCAGATAGGCGGCAGACGCTTTGCCGCCATGACGGGAAGCAAAGATTTCATAGACATGGGCAACGGTTTACGCATGAGCCTTGCGAGGAACAAGACGAGTGCCAACCGCCTTGACATCATCTATGACGGAGGGGCAGACCTCTACAATATGCGTTTCTACCGCAAGACGTTCAGCAAAAAGACTTTCGAGTGCAAGACGAAGGACATCGAAACGCACGAGGGGATATACTGCGATATGCTGGAGGAAATGTTCACGATGGTGACGGGACTTTACACCCGTTTTTGAGAGGTGGGTGGCAAAAAGCCGCCTACTTTCTTTCATGAGCATGATGGCGGATAAGAAAGTAGGCAAAGAAACCATTGTCCCAATCTACGATAGTATTCACAAAAACAAGTTTTTATCATGGAAACAATCAGACAGAACGGCAAAATCATCTTGCACAGTGATGACGGAACAGGAATAAAGATGATTTTCAGAAACCTCACGGGAAAGAATTTTCAAGGTCAGGAATATATGGAGTACATCCGGCACATCGCAATCGGTGACATGGGATTTTCGCCCAGCATCATAGAACATTGCAGGGATGGCGAGGTAATTGGCAAAGGAACAATCCCGAATGTATGAAAGCGGAAAATCCGATGAAGTTGGCGGCTTCATCGGAGTTTCTTTCGTCAAACACTTATTATTTACACATATAGCACTTATTACGGTACATATAGCAGTGCAAACTCAGCCTTTCTCCGTTTGAGCAGCATGGCGTGCCGTTTCCCCTTGTAGTTGCAGAAAGCGATATACTCCTGATAGATGTTCCTGTCACCCGCCTCTAATTTCCGTATCAGCGTGCTTTTGGGTATCTTCCCGCTTCCCAAAAGACGATATGGACCGACATTGTAGGCAAGCGTGGCAAGGAGCAGACTATCCTTTCCGAACTGCCGGAACATCGCGCAGAACTTCCGCAGGTCTTTCCGCAAAAGCACGTCCGCCTGCCGCTTCGTCATTGTGCGTGCCGAATACCTTTCGCCCGGTAACAACTTATGCCCATATCCCACATACGGGTGATGTTTTTCCGAGTGCCAGCCCTCAAAATACTTCGTGCATCGCACCGCCCTCTCAAATGGTGGCAGTCGGTAAATAGCCGTCTGCCTGTCCGTCCCCTCTTGGCAGTTGTCCCATGCGGACACGGAACAGACCGCCAGAAGCGAACAGAGGATAGCAGTGAACACACGCATCATCGTATGAGGGGTTTGAAGTTGCCGATGGGGACAACAGAAATGCCCCCGTCTTCCTTCACGTTGCGGTTGTTGAAGTCAAACTCCAGCTCAAAAGAGTTGCCGAAATTGTCCTCCACCACCACGATGAAGTTGTGCGCATCCTCGCCATCTGCCGTGTAGTACAGCCGGAACTTCTCGTTTTCGAGCAGGTAGCGGTCATTAGGCAGAAACGTGATGCCGTTGTCCATTTTCAGCGTGCCTTCCCCCTCGAACTGGAAATACCGGATGGTATAGAGGGTGTTGGCGAAGTCGCCCGTCTTTTTCAGCTTACAGCGGATTTCCACCGTCTGCCCCTTTGTCACCTTGTTCGGCACGGGCATGGTTTCCACCGTGAAGGGATAGGATTGCTGGATGTCCATGTCGTCGTCGCACGACACGAGGGTGAATGACACAGCAGCTATCAGGCATAACGCCACCGCCTTAAAGATTGATACACTCTTGTTTTTGTTGTTCAGTATGTTCATTGTTCTTCGATTTTTAGATGGTTGTTTTCTGTTTTTTCGTTGTCTGTTGCAGGTACTCGTTCAAGTCCTTGCAACTGTCATAGAAAGCGGAACGGTCATAGACACGTTCCCCATAGTGTCCTTTCAGCGTTTCCAACGTCCGCCGTCCGGCTTCGTCACGGTCAAGATAACAGTCTATGCGCCCGTAACCGTCCAGATACGTCATAGCCTTTTCCACGTTGGAAATGGAGTTCAGCACAAGGCAATCACCCGTTTCCAATCCGAGCGTGACAGCGGAAAGGAAGTCCATGAAGCCCTCAAAGACGCTGCACACGTCAGACGGAGAGCCTTCCGCCTTGACCAGCGACACATCCTTCGGAGGCACACATCCTTTGAAGAAGCGGCTGCGGATCTCATATCCACCCGCCACGTTCGGGAAACCGACGGCAAAATATCGTTTGCCACGCACACCGTAATTCAGTCGGCAGCAGTAACGTGATGCGACAACGTAAGGAATGCCCCGTTCCGCCAGATACTCCGTCAGCGGAGAACGAAGCAACGAAACAGACTCCACATCCTCAAAGACGGGTTCAACCTGTTTCGGGAGATAGGCGGGCTTTTCACATCCGGTCACCGTCATATTGGCGGTTTCCGCTATGAACTTCACTTGTTCCATGAAGTCGCCACTTCGGATAAACTCCCCGGCAAGCGTGAAGATGTCGCCGCCCTTGCCAAGCCCGAAGTCATACCAGAGTTGTTTCGCCACGTTCACACGGAAAGAGGGTGTGCGCTCGCCCCTATACGGGGCGATATACCACAGCTCGTTGCCGCTTCTTCGGACAGGCTCATGTCCCAACCGTGCGAGGAAGTCCGCAAGGGGTATCTGCCTCATGGCATCAATTTCCATCCGTTCCATGCCCGTGTCAGTTGATGATGAACTTGATGCCCACGCCCCACTGCGTATGAAACTTCCTTGTGTCGCCACCCCACAGGCAACGCTCCCGGAGATTGGCGAGCAGGGCGATCCGGTCAGCCACGTAAAACTCCACATCAAGCGTCAGCGCACCACCGTAGATGAAGGCGTCCCGGTCATGCAGCGTGGAGCCGTCATGCAGCACCTTTTCGCCCCAGTTCACCGATTCATATCCGGCAAGAGCCGAAGCTCCTGCATAGACGAACACGATTTTACGCGCGTCGGAGAATAGCTTGAAGTAGTATCCGCCCTCCGCCGTGAACTGCGCCACGGGTATCTTGGTGTCCTTGTAAGGGTTGTTCTTCAACAGGTACTCGCCGCCGAACACCCATTTGTTCCCCTTTTTCGTGTAGGTGGAAAGAGCCGCCCCGAAACTGTATCCGCCGTCGTTGCCACCGGGATTGAAGCCGTCCGCCATGTTCGCCCTGATCTCGATGCCCTGCATCTTCGGCAGGCATCGCTGGGCGTGCGCCTGCCCCGTGAACAGGGCAAGCGACGCGATGATTATTGCGATGTACTTTCTCATGGTCAGCGCACTTGAAGTTCATTGATGGTATTGGCACGTACCAAGTCCTCGTTCTCAATCACGAAAGACTGGTGGCGACCTCCGTTCTTCTCGTTGAGTTCCACCACGAGGCACTTGTCATCGGGGATGGTGAACTTCGCCATCGTGAATACCGTGCGTTCGCTCTTCTTGCCCGGCACGAGCGTGGCGTAATTCTGCGCACGGAGCGGCAGGATGATCTGCTCCTGCACGGCGGTACGCTTCGCCACCTTCTTGTCCACGATTTTCCATGTGATATAGTCTACGTCGAAAGGCACGTTGCTCTGGTTCTTTATCTCCGTGTGGAAATAGAGTAACCCGTTATGCGTGTAGATACCTTTCAGCAGGTACTGGATGCCGAATCGCTTGCAGCCGATGTGCTTCACCTCGCGCCTGTTCTGCTTGTGGATGGACTTCATGATAAGGCGCACCAGCATCGGGCTTTCGCTGCCCAGCTCCTTGAGGTAAATCTCCTGAGCATTGTTCGGGCGGTTCACCTTCTCGCCGTCATGTATGAAGTCGCACATCTCCACGTTGAGCAGCAGCGGTTCGGCTGCATATTTCACGTTGAAGGTATAGAAACTCCCGTCCTCCGTTATCACGGACATATTGGTTTCGTTAGGGAAGTTCCTCACGGTAGCCTTCACGCGGATGACATTCTCCGCTCCGTCGGCTTTGCCCGCAATCAGGTCGGGCGAACCTAAATCGACGTAACGAACCTCCGAGGGGAAAATGACGTGGACGGTCTTGTCGTAGGTCACTTCCAAGCCGTGCGGAGGGACCATGCGGTCAAAGGTCAGCTTCTTTGTCAGCCCATGATACAGGTCGCCGTCCGCCTCCTTCTGCGGATAGACCTCCTTTGTCAGGATCGGTTGTTCCATACTTCCGTTGTTCTCTCCAACGGTTACGTTCTCCTGCGCGTTGGCAGTCGCGATGCCCATAGCGAAGGCAAACATGATGATTACTTTTTTCATTCTACTTTGGATTTTAGTGGTAAATAAAATTTGGTTGTTGTTTCTGTTAATCGTTGATTGTTATTGTTTTCAATCTCTTTCCTGATAAAGCATGACCTTGTATCCGGCTTTCAGATGCACCTTGACGGTACGCATCTTCTTGGCGATATACTGGCTCGTGCCTTGTATCAGCCCCTTGCCCAAATCGGAGGCGAGCTGCGCCCCTGCGTTGGTGGAGATATTGATGCTGCTGCCCAGCGAGCCGCCCATGTTGGCGGCAACCTCCCTGACGGCGTTCATCTCCATCGAATTGGGAATGAAGATACCGGGCTGCCCGTCCGTGTCATACACCGCCAGTTCCACCGGGATAATAGTGCCGTCATATTCCAGCGACGTGATTTCAATATCAAGCCGTTCGCCCTGAATCTTTGCCGTGCCTACCACCACCGCATTGCGGGGGATAATTTTGTCCGCCACCGCCATTGGCTCCAGCAGCCGGAGTTTGACAGCTTGCCCGTCCGTCACACTCTGCGCCCCATAGATGCACGCCGATATGGTGTTCTTGTCCGATACGGTCGTAACGCCCACTGCTGTGTTGAAACTGCGGTTGCGCTCTTGCGAAAAGGAAGCGACAAACTCTGCATTGCTCATCGGCTGTGAGAGTGAGGACACCACCTGATGCGCCACCTGCCTGACAGGTGCTGCCGTATTCTTTCCGGCTTTCTGTACGGGGTAAGGCTCTGCCGCCTGTCCAACAGGTGGCTGTGTGCCGTTCTGTCCACCCATGTACTTCGCCGCCAGTTCGTAGGACTTCTCCATGAGTGCCACTTGGTCATCCATAGCGGACGCCTTGCCCTTCTCGCTTTCCAATTCCGATTCCAGCGAGGCGATGCGCTCCAACAGTTCGTCCATTTCCGCGTTGTCGTTCTTCGGCTGCTCGTAGAAGTTGCCGAGCGTGGCATTGAGGTCGCGGTAGGCGGCTGCGGAGGATTGGATGGTTTTCGGAGCGGATGATGTTGCTGTTGCATCTTCCGCATTTCCGGGATTGGCAAGGTCGAAGTCCCTGCCGCCGTCTGTTTCCGCCACCTCGCGGTCGAACATATCGCCCAGCTGATGCATGGCGCGGCTACGGTTCTCCTGCCGTTCCTCCAACGCCCCCTGCTCGTAGGCTTTTGCCTTGTCGCCGATGATCTGGCGGTTCGCCTTGTCCGCATCGGGCATTTCGATGTTGTAACCACTTGTTCCCGGTTGCCGCTCCTTGTCGGAGGACGGGGCGAATATCAGCCACATCGCCCCGATGAATACCAGCACCATAGCGGGCAGCACTATCATTTTCTGACGTTTCATCCTTTGGGCTTCGGTCAGTGGTTTGCGCTCTTTGGCTTTGCCTTCCTCCTTCGCGCCTTGGCCATTCAAGCAGGCTTGATGGCTCTCGGCTTGGCGTCGGTTCTTCGGTTTCCCGTTGTCGGGAGCTGCCTTGTTTTCGTTTTTGGGTTCATTCTTCGTCTGTTCCATACATATCATTATAATAAGGTGTAAAATGGTCGTTCTTTTCCGGCTTTACGGACAGTTCCACCTGTCCGGCATGGTCTGTAACTATCCGGCTGCCGTCATTCCTGCCAATGTCATAGACGGCTTTGCCGAAGGTGTAGAGGGCAAGCACCGCGAAGGCGGCGAGCATCGCCAGCACGATGCGTTTGCGTGTCTTCGGGGGCAAACCGTCCAGATAGCCTTTGAACCTTGCCACCAGCATTTTCTTTTTGTCGTGGAGCCTCCAGTATGCACTCCAAAACGATTTTCTGATTTTCTTCATGTCTGTTTACCGTTTGATGGTTTGTAAATCCTTGTTCTCGATGATGGTGAATCCCTCGATGGTGAAACCGTTGGGATTGTCATCCGAACGGGACGAGTTCAAGAGGCGGCACGTGGTCACGAGGCTGCGCTCGGTGACATTGCTCTGCCGGATAATCTTTTGCGTGGCGTAGGTGGTGGCACGGTACGGGTAGCCGTTGAAGTCGCACACCACACTGTCCACCTTCAGCACTTGGTTGATGTTTCCGGCGATGATGCGGTTGTAGTACCCCTTTTCGGCAAAGTCCGAATAGTAGTTATACACACTTTTGTCTGCCAGCAGCAGGGCGCGTTTCACGTTATGCTCTATCGCACTTTTCTCGGGAGAGAGCGTGAAGAACAGCTCGTGAAAGCGGCGCACATGCTCCCTTGCCTCCGCAGGACGGTTCTGCGACAGGTCCTGCGAGAGAGCCAGCATCAGCGACTTGCCGTTGTCCAGTACATAGATTTTCTCCCGTTGCTTCTCCGCGAAGCGGTAGGAAATCCACACGCTCCATACCGTTATCACGGCGCACAGCGAGAGGAAGACGATACCGAACAGGCGTATCTGCCTGAACGATGACTCGATGTTTTTAAGTGACTTGAATTCAATTTTCATTTGTTTGTCCTTTTTCTTTTATAGTTGTCATTGGGTTATCTCAGCAGTTTTCCGGCACGTCCCATCACGTTGCCTGCGGTGGCTCCTGCCACACTGCCCGCGAATCCGCCAGCCTTTCCTGCCGTCTGGTTCACATTGCGTCCGTAGCTTCCCATGCCTCCGGCTTGGATAATCCAGCCTGCTACGGTCGGGATTGTGAAGTAGCCGATGATGCCGATAATCATGAACACGATATAGACTCCGTCGCTTGAATCCAGCGAGAAGTTCGGGTCGGTCTGCATACGCTCGATGTCGCTCTGGAGCATCAGCACCTGGATCTTCGCCAGTATGGTGCTGAACATATCCGACACGGGCAGCCACAGATAGACCTGTATGTAGCGGCATATCCATTGGGTGAGCGTGCTTTGGAAACCGTCCCACACCGAGATGGCGAAAGCTATCGGTCCGAGTATCGCCAGCACCACGAGGAAGAACGTGCGGATGGTGTCTATCACGAGGGCAGCGGCTTGGAACATCAGTTCCAGTATCTCGCGGAAGAAGTCACGGATGCCCTTCTTCATGTTGTACATCCCCCGCTCGATATACATCCCCGCCATCGTCACCATGTCGCCCGGTGACCAACCCAGTTCCTCCAACTGTTTGTCAAATTCCTCGTTTGATACAAGGTAGGCAGTTTCGGGGTTGCGCATCATCGCCTCGTATTCCAGCTTGTCCTTCTGCGCCCGGTATTGGTTCATGTCCAGCGTTTCCGCCTCCAGCATCTTTGCCGTACCCTGCACAACGGGCGACATGATGCTGTTGATTGTACCCAATACCACTGACGGGAAGAACATGATGCACAGACCGATGGCAAACGGACGCAGCATGGGGAACACGTCTATCGGTTCGGCTCTCGCCAGCGACTGCCACACCCGGTAGGCGATGTAGAACAATGCGCCCAGCCCGGCGATGCCTTTCGCCACACCCGCCATGTCCTCGCACAGCGGCATCATCTGCTCGTAGAGGGAGCGCAGAATCTGGTGAAGATTGTCGAAATCCATAGGCTACCAGTATCTTTCGTTGGCATTCCCGTACAGCCCCATGATGCGGTCGAGGTCGTTCTTTTTCTTTGCCCGCAGGTAGCTCACGCTGATGTTCTTATTGGTGTAGTAGCTTACGAGGTTGCGGTAACGCTTCATCTTGGAGTAGCAGCGTTCCAC
Organism: uncultured Prevotella sp.; assembly: GCA_947072805.1. Lineage (GTDB taxonomy): Bacteria > Bacteroidota > Bacteroidia > Bacteroidales > Bacteroidaceae > Prevotella. The sequence continues at coordinate 2,366 of CAMTJK010000063.1, read as the reverse complement.
CACATCCATGCGTTCCTTGTCCGTCATGGAGAGCGTGGTGATGTTCACCACGTTCTTCAGTTCTGTCAGCACGTCGTTGGATTCCTCCAACAGCTTGGTGTAGCCGAAGGCGATAGCTCCGAGTTCCTCCACCGTGAAGTTGTCGTCACGCATCATCTTCTGGAAGCTGGTCACATAGATGTCGGTGATGTCGCCCACCATCAGGATGGTCTGCTGCACCTTGCGGGCATCCTTCACCAGATTGTTCACGGATTTGAGGGCATCGTAATACTTCTTGCCTTGCTCGTAGATTTTCACCGTTTCCTGAAAGTTCTTCACCATATTTTGGGCGGTCGTGGATGTATGCACCACGTTCTTGGAGGTATTCACGATGCTCTGCGCGATGTTGGACGGGTCTATCACCGTCCACTGTGCGCTTGCCCTGCCTGCGAGGAGCAGGCATAGGCAGATAATAAGTGTTATTCTTGTTCTCATGTTACTTTGGATTTTAGTGGTTATCGTTATTGTTCGCTTATCGGATGGTCCGGTTTAGGGTTCACACGCACGTAGTCTCCATTCGGCGAGAAGGTCAGCACATCGGTAGCCTCGTTGTAGGACACGTCGATACGGAAGCCGGTGTTTATGAACAGGTTGCCGTTTTCCTCCTGCAAGAGGTAGGTCTCCGGCTTCAGCTTGTGGCGGATGCCGCTCCGCTTGAACACCGTCACCTTATAGGCTTTCCCCTCCTTGTAGATAAGCACGTCGGGCTTGCCCTCAACACTCTCCCAGTTTCCGCAAAGGGCTGTGCGGGTATCTTCCGCCACGTCGCAGGATTGCAGCATCACGACTGCCAACCCGATTAAACACTTACTGACTTGCAGCATTTTGATTTTCGATAAACTCATACGCTTTTCTGTTTTTGTTGATGAATCTGTTTTTACTTATTGCCTATTCTTTGTTCCTCCGTCTTTCGGCAAGCAGCCGGATGGCTGCTTCGATGTCGCCACCCAGTTGTTCAGCCAGCCGGTACACCTCCACCTTTTCCGTTTCTTCGGTGGTATAGGTGAGGTATTCCTCCGCGCTCACTTCGGTGGCATAGACCGCCGACTGCGTGCCGCCCAAACCTATCCACACTTCCTTATAGAGCCTTGACGGGTTGTTCGCCATGTTGATGGAGAGTATCTGCGACTTCTCCTTCTCCGTCAGACCTAAAAGGGACTGTATGGCATCAAACTTGTTCATGTACTTCCGCTGGTCGAGGAGTATTTTGCAGTCGGAGTTATTGATGATGCTCTCCTTGACCACGGGCGAGGAAATGATGTCGTCCACCTCCTGCGTCACCACGATTGCCTCCCCGTAATACTTGCGCACGGTCTTGTACATATAGCGCAGGTACTCAGCCATGTTCGCCGAAGATAGAGCCTTCCAAGCCTCTTCCACTATCAGCTGTTTCCTTACGCCTTTCAGACGGCGCATCTTGTTGATGAAGGCTTCCATGATGATGATGGTCACGACCGGGAAAAGCTCGCGATTTTCCTTAATACTGTCAATCTCGAAGACGATGAACCGCTTGCCGAGCAGGTCGATGTTCTCCGTGGAGTTGAGCAGGAAGTCGTAGCGTCCGCCCCGGTAATACTGCCGCATGGTGGTGAGCATATTGTCGATGTTGAAGTCGGACTTCTCCACCTTTATCTCACGTTCCGCCAGCTCCCTTCGGTAGTCGTCGCGCATATACTCATAGAAGGTGTTGAACGAGGGGACGATGCTCCGGTCAGCCCTGATGCGCTCGATATAGGCGTTCACCGCACTGCCCAGTTCGCCGCTCTCCGTTTTCGTCACTTTGTCGTCCTCCGACTTCCAGAGCGTCAGCAGCAATGTCTTGATGCTGTCCTTCTTCTCCACGTCGAACACGTAGTCGTCGGTGTAGAACGGGTTGAAGGAAATCGGTTTCTCCTCCGTATAGGTGAAGTACACGCCGTCCGCCCCGTTTGTCTTGCGACGTATCATCTCGCACAAGCCTTGATAGGAGTTTCCCGTGTCCACCAGCACCACGTGCGTACCCTGCTCGTAGTATTGCCTCACGAGGTGGTTCATGAAGAACGATTTGCCGCTTCCCGAAGGACCTAATACGAACTTGTTGCGGTTGGTGGTGATGCCGCGCTTCATCGGCAAGTCAGAGATGTCCAGATGCAGCGGTTTTCCCGTTAGCCTGTCCACCATCTTGATGCCGAAGGGCGAGAGCGAGCTGCGGTAGTTTGTTTCCTCCGTGAAGAGGCATACCGCCTGCTCGATGAAGGTGTGGAAGCTCTCCTCCGCAGGGAAGTCCGCCGCGTTGCCGGGCATCGCCGCCCAGTAGAGTGTCGGGCAGTCGATGGTGTTGTGGCGCG
>CAMTJK010000062.1 GCA_947072805.1 uncultured Prevotella sp. | reverse complement strand
ACGTAACGGCAAACCGATGAAATGGTATTGTATCGCAAAACGCGTAACTTACTGATTATCAACATTTCCTATTTTAGATGAAAAGGGCTCATTTTCGCGTCGTAGGTTACAAATCGAGGTTCGGGTGCCGATTAACACACGTTAAAGTAAAGATTTTTCTAAAAAGTAAATAAATGTTATACGCATTGCATCGCCATGCGATTTGTGGAGCGTGGCAGCATGTCTGCTACTAATCCTGCTCCATACCATTCGCATTTTGCGCCGTATGGGCAATACGATAATGTTTGGGTGACATTTTTATGATGCTTGTGAACAGTCGGGAAAAGTAGTAGCAGTCGTCAAAACCCACCTTATGGCATATCTGGTTAATCTTCATGTCTGTGCAGAGGAGCATTCTGCATGCCTCCTCCATCTTCATTCTGTTGAAGTAGTTGAGCGGAGCATAGCCCGTCTGCTTGCGGAATAATGCAGAAAAATAGCTTGGCGAGAATCCCGTATAGGCGGCAATGTCCGAGAGTGACAGCCGCTTTTCGATGTTTTCGCGCATGAAGTGGATGACAGCCGGCGCCACGTTGGTCTCGAAAGGCTTGTGTTGTGCATTGCGGTAGGAGGCCAGATAGCGCATGGAGGCAAGGTAGTAGTGGAGCATTGACGACACATATCGCAGGCTTTCCAGTGAAAAACCATCGTAGAGCGTGTTAAAAATCTCTTCAAACACGTTGTTGCGGTTGCTTATTCTTGACATTATTCCCGGCTTCACGTCCTGCGGTTGTTGTGCCCCCTCGGCGTATATGTGGGCATGAGTGCCTGTGAAGTGTACCCAATAGATGGTCCATGGCTGCCTCTCGCTTGAGCCGTAGGCGTGCGCTTTGCCTGCCGGCAGGATGAAAAACTGGTTGGCTTTAACCTCATATTCGCAGTTTCCAACCCTGCACCAGCCCTCACCGTCATAGCAATAGATGAGCACGTTCTCTGTAATGGGCGTCCTCCTCTCTCTGAAATGCCCTGCGGCGTGCGGATAATAACCTATGTCGGTGACGTAAAGGCTCGACGCCAGAGGGTCGGCGGCTTCAATGTCCACCACCATCTGCGGTATTACGATGGAGCGCCCGCCCATAAATCCATCCTTCTTTCTCATGTGTCTATATATATAATAATGTATAGTAATAATGAAAAACCGCGTAAAGATACACAAAAAGCGTGTATTGCAGCCATATAAAGTAATATAATCCATCTCCTTATGGCTTCTTTTCCATTTCAGCCCACTGTAATTCTGCCTAAATTTGCATCCGTAAAGCCACAAGACAGCCTTTTTCGCATTGCCATCCCACTGTCGGGCGTTGCGTTGCGGCTGAAATCAAACTAAAAACCTTACGACATGAACGAGTACAACAAGACATTCATTTATTTCATTTGCCTCATCTCTGCCATGGGCGGACTGCTCTTTGGCTACGACTGGGTGGTGATAGGAGGAGCAAAACCCTTTTACGAGCTCTATTTCGGCATAGCCTCTTCGCCCCTCATGCAGGGAATAGCCATGTCGGGCGCCCTTGTGGGATGCCTTATCGGTGCCATGGTGGCCGGAACGATGGCAGACCGTTACGGACGCAAGCCGCTGCTGCTATGCTCCGCCGTACTCTTCACGCTCTCGGCGGTGGCAACGGGACTTTTCAACGACTTTATACTGTTCAACATAGCCCGCTTCGTGGGAGGCATAGGCATAGGCGTGGCATCGGCACTGTCGCCGATGTACATTGCAGAAATGTCGCCGACAGCCGTGCGCGGACGTCTTGTGTCGCTGAATCAGATGACAATAGTGCTCGGCATACTTGCCGCGCAGGTGGTAAACTGGCTGCTTGCCGACGAAGTGCCTGAAAACAGTACGCAGGCAGACATACTCGCCTCGTGGAACGGACAGTATGGCTGGCGGTGGATGTTCTGGGCAGAAGGCGTTCCGGCGGTATTGTTTATGCTGCTCGCCACAATGATACCCGAAAGTCCGCGCTGGCAGATACTTAAAGGCAAGACCGACAGCGCCATGCGCACGCTGACGTCGATAGGCGGAGCCGAATATGCAAGCAGCGAAGCCCGCGCCGTAATTGAAGCCGCTCATGCCGCCGACGCCGACGTCCATGCCGATGGTGCTGCCGCCACAAGGGGCAGGGGAGGACGCACGGAACTCTTCTCGCGCAAATTCTCATCGGTGCTTCTGCTCGGAGTGGTAGTAGCCGTATTCCAGCAGTGGTGCGGCACAAACGTTATATTCAATTACGCACAGGAGATATTCTCGGCAGCCGGTTACAGTGTGGGCGACGTTCTTTTCAACATTGTCATAACCGGAATAGCCAACGTTGTATTTACCATTGTGGCTCTGCGTACTGTAGACCGCTGGGGACGCCGCTCGCTCATGCTCTTCGGCGCAATGGGCTTGGCTGCCATTTATGCCGTCCTCGGACTGTGCTACCACTTCCATATCACCGGATTCTTCATGGTTCTACTTGTTGTGGCAGCCATAGCCTGCTATGCCATGTCGCTCGGTCCGGTTACATGGGTGCTGCTGTCCGAACTTTTCCCGACACGTGTACGCGGCATAGCCATGTCCGTATGCACCTTTGCACTGTGGACCGGCTGCACAACGCTTACCTTCTCGTTCCCGTCGCTCAACGCCGCCTTCGGAAGCGACGGCACCTTCTGGCTTTATTCTTTGATATGTGCTGCCGGATTCATATTCTTCATGCGCCGCCTGCCCGAGACAAAAGGCAAGAGCCTTGAAGAGATAGAGACCATGGTGACAGGCAAAGACTGACGCAGCGTAGACGGAACGGACGATAATATAATACAGAAAATAAGAAACAACAATATAATACATATGGTAAAAGCATGGAGAGAGTCGGTAATCATACCGACATACGAGACCGGAAAGCCCGAGAAGACACCCATATTCCTTGAAAAGAGAGTGTATCAGGGCTCGAGCGGAGCCGTTTATCCCTATCCGGTTATCGAGTCAATATCCGACGAAAAGAAAGATGTGAGCTACGATGCCGTCTTTCTCGAGAACGAATATATCAAGGTGATGATACTGCCACAGCTCGGCGGACGCGTGCAGATGGCTTACGACAAGATAAAACAGCGCCATTTCGTATATTATAACCACGTTATCAAACCGGCACTCGTAGGACTCACCGGACCGTGGATAAGCGGCGGCATCGAGTTCAACTGGCCACAGCATCACCGCCCATCAACATTCCTGCCAGTAGACTCCACCATAGAGCACAACGCCGACGGCTCAGTTACCGTATGGGTGAACGAGATGGAACGGATGACCCACCAGAAGGGCATGGCGGGATTCACATTGCGCGAGGGCTGTGCCTATCTCGAGATAAAGGGAGTGGTATACAACCGCACTGACGTGCCGCAGACATTCCTTTGGTGGGCAAATCCCGCAGTCTCCGTAAACGATCAGTATCAGAGCGTGTTCCCACCAGACATCAATGCCGTCTTCGACCACGGCAAACGCGCAGTATCTTCATTCCCCATAGCCACGGGAACGTACTACAAGATGGATTATTCTGCAGGCGTGGACATATCCAACTACAAGAATATCAAGGTGCCCACATCCTATATGGGCGTAAACTCCAAGTATAACTTTGAAGGAGGTTACGAGAACGACACGAAAGGAGGCATGCTGCATGTGGCAAACCGCCATCTTTCGCCCGGCAAGAAGCAATGGACGTGGGGTAATGGCGACTTCGGACGTGCCTGGGACCGCAATCTTACCGACGAAGACGGACCCTATATAGAGCTTATGGCTGGAGTATATACCGAAAACCAGCCCGACTTTGCATGGCTCATGCCTTACGAGGAGAAACGTTTCACACAGTATTTCATGCCGTACCGTGAGATAGGCATGGTGAAACAGGCTTCGCGCGACTTCATCCTGAACATCGAACCGGCAGACTCCGATTCCGTGCGCCTGCGCCTGATGGCTACCTCAAAGCAGACGGCATGCGTAGTGCTGCGCGATTGCAACGGAAATGTGTACAAGAAAGACACCTTGACGCTGTCTCCGGAGCAGGTTGTCGATGAAACGATAAGCATTGGCAGTGCCCGCTTTGCCGATTTGGAACTGAGGGTGATGCCTGTCGGCGAATCAGGCAGTACGCTGCGTGCCGCACTTTCATGGACTCCCGAGCCCGACGAAATTCGTCCCGTGCCGCCGGCAGCAGAGGCAGCACAGCTTCCGGCTGACGTGAAGACCAACGAACAGCTGTTTCTTACCGGTCAGCATCTCGAACAGTACCGCCATGCCACCTATAACCCTGTGGATTACTACGAGGAGGCACTTCGCCGCGACCCGCAGGACTATCGATGCAACAACGCTCTCGGCTTGTGGTATCTGAGACGCGGACGCTTCGACCGTGCCGAACAGTATCTGCGCCGTGCCGTGGCAGTGATAATGCGCCGCAATCCCAACCCTTACGACGGCGAACCCATATATAATCTCGCTCTCGCACTCAAGTATCAGGGAAAGGCAAATGAAGCTTACGACCTCTTCTGGAAGTCCACTTGGAACAAGGCATGGGCGGATGCCGGCTTCTTCGAGGCTGCGCAGATATCCGTGGCACAGCACCGCTATGCCGATGCAGCCGACGAACTAGAACGATGCCTTGTTGCCAATGCCCACAATCATAAGGCAAGGGCTCTGAAAACGGTGCTTATGAGGCTCACAGACGATGACAAATCACTGCGAAAAACATATATCGAAGAAAGTCTCTCGCTCGACAGGTTCAATTATGTGTGCCTTTACGAACAATATCTGCTCGACAAGGACGAGACTTTGCTTGACACAATGCGCACCATGATGCGCCGCTCTGCAGACAACTACGACGAGGTGGCTCTCGATTATCTTGCTGCCGGATGTCATGCCGAGGCTCAGCAGATATGGGAAATGGCTGTTGCCGAGACTGCAGCCACTCCGCTCACCTATTATTATATGGGACGATGGAACGAGGCAGAGGCGGCTCCGTCCGACTATTGCTTCCCCAACCGTAACGAGGCAGTGGTAGCTCTGAGCACAGCCATCGAAGCCAATCCGAAAGGCGCCCGCGCCAACTATTATCTCGGTTGTCTCTATTACGACCGCCGTCAGTACGACCTTGCCATAGCCTTGTGGGAGCGTGCCGCAGAACTCGATGCGCAGTTCCCCACAGTGTGGCGTAACCTCGCGCTTGCCTATTTCAACAAGCTCGATCGTCGCGACATGGCGTTGGAATATATGGAAAAGGCTTTTGCGCTCGACGAGTCGGATGCCCGTATCCTCATGGAGCTTGACCAACTTTACCGCCGTCTGCAACGATCACACGAAGCCCGTCTGTCGCTGCTTGAGCGTCATGCTGACATTACAGCCAAACGTGATGACCTTGTAATAGAACATGCCACGCTGCTCAACCAGACCGGACGTTACGAGGAGGCTATGGCACTCATCGACGGGCGCCGTTTCCATCCGTGGGAGGGCGGCGAAGGCAAGGTGACGGCGCAATATCAGATTTGCCGTACGGAGCTTGCCAAGCAGGCCCTTGCCGCTGGCGATGCCGACCGCGCGGAGAAACTCTTGCTGCAATGCCTCGAATATCCGCACAATCTTGGTGAAGGCAAGCTGCATGGAGCACAAGAGAACGACTTCCTCTACCTGCTCGGCTGTGCGGCAGAGATGAAAGGCAATGACGAAGAGGCACGCAGACGTTGGGAACAAGCCGTTGCCGGACCGCAGGAACCGGCAGCCGCAATGTATTATAACGATGCGAAGCCCGACAAGATATTCTATCAGGGACTTGCCTTGCTGCGGCTCGGCAGGAAGGATGAGGCTAACGGACGTTTCAACCGCCTGCTGAACTACGGGCAAAACCACATATTCGAGAAGCAGGTGATGGACTATTTCGCCGTATCGCTGCCCGATCTGCTCATCTGGGACGACTCGCTCGACACGCGCAACCGCATACACTGTCTCTACATGCTTGCACTGGGATATTACGGCAAGGGCGACATGGCACATTCGGAACGCTATCTGCGCGAGCTGACAGACGCCGACATAAATCATCAGGGAGCGCAGGCGCTGTTGTCGTTGATGGCTCTTGACAGAGATACTGCAGGATTATGATGGCCGGATTATGCGGTAAAATGCGGCAGAATGGACTATTTTTTTCGCTGTTGCGGCGTGACGAACCGAATTTTTACATTATTTTTGTAAATAAAAATACGCGGCACCGTCACGCCGCGGCATTGCAATGCTGTAAAAACGAATCTATATGAAACACAAATCCATCCTTTTCGCAATGCTGTTGCTCTGCTTAGGCATGCAGGCACAGACAAAATCAGTGTCCGTTCTCGGCGATTCCTATTCCACATACGAAGGATTCATTACGCCGAAAACAAACCTCACGTGGTATCACGCAAAGACAAACAAGGGTCAGACCGATGTGAACGATGTGAAACAGATGTGGTGGCACAGACTGATAACGGCCAACGGCTGGAAACTTTGCGTCAATAACTCTTACTCGGGCTCAACCATCTGCAACACCGGATACCGCAAGGAAGACTATTCCGACCGCTCCTTCATAACCCGTATGGACGACCTCGGATGTCCGGACATCATTTTCATATTCGGAGCCACTAACGACAGTTGGGCGGGTTCACCCATTGGTGAATACTGTTATGACGCATTCTACGATGCCGACCTCTATTCCTTCCGTCCGGCAATGGCACTCCTGCTAAGCCACATCACCGACCGATATCCCTCAACAGACATTTATTTCATACTTAACGACGGTCTGAAAGATGAAATAAACACATCGGTAACGGAGATATGCCGCCACTACGGCGTGACTTGCATCAGGCTGGAGGGAATATCGAAGAAAAGCGGCCATCCTACCATCAAGGGACAGGCACAGATAGCCGAGCAGATAACTAAAGCGCTTGAGACGAAGACGCCAGATAACGCCGGACGCAGCAAGTAGAGCACGCGACAATACCAAGCTCAAATTCAATATGCAATATGGAACTGTTGTCAAGACTATTCGGATTTGACCCTGCGAAACACAGCGTGAAGACAGAAATGATGGCGGGTCTTACCACTTTTCTGACGATGGCATACATCCTTGCCGTCAATCCCACCATATTCAGTGCCCTCGAGCCTATGGGAATGGACACCTCCGCTACGTTTACAGCCACCGCTATAGCTGCCGTGGCGGGCACTCTGATAATGGCATTATATGCAAAGAAACCATTCGCCTTGGCGCCGGGAATGGGACTTAATGCCTTCTTCGTCTATACCGTCTGCCTTTCTATGGGCTACTCGTGGCGCTTCGCTCTCACCGCCATACTGATTGAAGGCATTCTCTTCGTGATATTCACCGTTACAAACATTCGCAAGGTCATTGTGGATGTCATTCCAATGTCGCTGAAATGCGCAATAAGCATAGGCGTGGGTCTTTACATTGCACTGATAGGACTGGAGAATGCCGGCATAGTAGTGAAAGACCCGGCAACGGCTGTCACTCTTGGCGACATAACACAAGGAACGCCGTTGTTGGGCTGCATAGGCATACTTATCACAGCTGTCATGGTGGTGAACAGAATAAGGGGCGCACTGCTCTGGGGAATACTTGCCACCACAATACTCGGCATACCGATGGGCATTACCCACTATAACGGCATATTGAGTATGCCGCCATCCATAGAAAACATTGCGTTCCAGTTTCAGTGGAGCGAAATATTGTCGTGGGATATGCTTGTTGTGGTCATCACGTTCCTCTTTATAGATATGTTCGATACCATAGGAACCATTGTAGGAGCGGCAACGAAAGCCGGAGAGATGAGAGAAGACGGCTCCATGCCCGGACTCAACAAGGCTTTCATGGCAGACGCCCTTGCCACTATAGTGGGAGCTTGCGTCGGGACAAACACCACAACCACCTATATAGAGAGCACAACAGGCATTGCCCAGGGTGGACGCACTGGACTTACGTCGTGCACTACGGCTATGTGCTTTGCCCTTGCCATGTTCTTCGCGCCGCTGTTCCTCTCCATTCCAGCAGCCGCTACGGCTCCCGTGCTCTTCATTGTGGGCGTATTCATGCTCACACCTATAAAGGAAATAAAGCTCGAAGATTTCAAAGTGTCAATCCCTGCCTTCGTTACCATAGTGATGATGCCGATGTCTTACAGCATCTCTGACGGCATAATGCTTGGCACAATAACCCATACCGTGATAGGACTTACGTCGAGAGAGGGCAAGCGCCCGCACTGGCTGCTCATCGTCCTGTCGCTGCTGTTTGCGGCAAAATACGTATTCATGAGGTAAAAAGCTCAAGGCATAAATTAAAACAAACCGTAAAAACATAATCATTACTGCAAAACAATACAACATTATGAGAAGAATTTCAAAGTTGATGGCACTTTTGTGTGCCCTGATGATGTGCCCCTCTATTGCAGGAGCGCAGGTTAAGGAAGTGAAATGGGACTCGAAGAGCCTGATAATAGACGGTCGTCGCCAGGTGCCAGTGATGGGAGAGGTTCACTATTCGCGCATACCGGAAAACGAATGGCAGGCTGAAGTGCGCAAGATGAAGCAGGGCGGCGTGACCATTGTGGCTGCCTACGTGTTCTGGAATCACATAGAAGAGCGTGAAGGCATATTTGATTGGAGCGGTCAGCGCAACCTTAGGAAATTCCTGGAGATATGCAAGGAAGAAGAGCTTCCGGTGGTGCTGCGTCTCGGTCCGTTCTGTCATGGCGAAGTACGCTGCGGAGGCATACCCGACTGGATGTTTACCAAGGGTTGCAAGATGCGCGACGAGAACCGCGTTTTCCTTGGATACGCAGAACGCCTGTACCGTCAGATCTTCACACAGGTGCAGGGATTGCAGTGGAAAGACGGCGGACCGGTGATGGCGGCACAGTTTGACAACGAATACAGAGGGCGCGGCAGCTACCTCATGGCACTGAAACGTATAGCCGAAAATATCGGTTTCGACCTGCCATTCTACACCCGCACGGGATGGCCCGAACTCCGCACGCCCGTACCTTTCGGCGAAATGCTGCCACTATACGGTGACTATGCCGACGGATTCTGGGACCGTTCGATAGCCGAGACAGCCGGCAATTATTATAAGGCCTTCAACTTCAGAGCCTTCAGAAGTTCTACGGCGATAGCCACGGAACAGCTCGGAGAACAGAAAGAGAGCGTGCAGGCATCCGAGAACAGCTATCCCTACTTTACCTGCGAGCTGGGCGGCGGCATGGCCACAGCCTATCACAGACGTCCTTACATCTATCCCGAAGACGCTTACTCCATGGCGGTGGTCAAACTGGGAAGCGGCAGCAACCTGCTCGGCTACTATATGTATCACGGTGGCACCAATCCGGAAGGCATCAACTATCTGAACGAAATGCAGCGCACCGTAGCCACAAACTATAACGACCTGCCTGTAAAGACATACGACTTCCAGGCACCTCTCGGTGAGTTCGGACAGAGATATCCCCACTTCTTCATGCTCCGCAAACTGCATCTTTTCATGCACGATTACGCCGAGACCCTGGCTCCTATGGACGCCTCGTTCCCCATGCCGCAGGATATCGCCAAGGGAGATGACACACATCTGCGCTGGGCATACCGTTCGCAGGGCGACAGCGGCTTCGTGTTTGTAAACAATTACGAGCGTCTGCAGAATCTTACAGACAAGAAGAATGTGCGTTTCAGCGTGTGTGGAGTGACATTCCCGAAGCGCCCCATCACCATTCCTGCCGGTACGATGTGCATATTTCCTGTAAACATCGATGGCATACGCTATGCTACGGCACAGCTTCTGGCGCACCGAGATGGCAAGATATACCTTGAGCAGATAAAGAATGTGCCTACGGAGATAGCCCTTAAAAACGGAAAGGTGCTGCGTAACGTGAAGGCAAAGGGCACGGAAAAACCTGTATGGGGCAACATTTATCTCGTAAATTCAGAAACGGCAGAACGACTGTTCCTGCCCGAGGAGCCCTTAAAGCGGCTCACGCAGAGTGTGAACTTCACCAAAAAGGCTGAGGCGGGACCCTTGCGCAATATAACCATAGGAGTGCAAAAGGTGGCTGAAGAACCTACTGACGAAGACTTTAACGCCGCTGCCGTCTATATGATTGACGTGCCGAACGAGCGTGAAAACGCGCTGCTCAATATCGATTACCGCGGCGACGTGGCACGTCTCTATGCCGATGGAAAACTCATTGCCGACAACTTCTACAACGGACGTCATTTCCTCTTCGGACTGTGGCGACTGCCTGCAAACTGCAAACAGCTGGAACTGCGTGTGCTGCCGCTGCAGAAGAATATGCCGGTTTACTTCCCACGCGAGGCAGAGACAGACAAGCCAGGCGAGGAGGTGAGAAGCGTGACAATGGAAAACGTTTGGTAATATGAAGAAAATATCATCATTGCTATTGCTTTGGGCATCTGCCCTTCTGACAAATGCCCAAAGCATAGATCTCGCCGGAGAATGGGACTTCGGCACGGGCGAAAAGCCAGTCATGAACGAGAAGATAAAGCTGCCGGGCTCGATGCTTACCAACGGAAAGGGCAACGATGTGTCGGTAAACACACAGTGGGTGGGCAGTCTTTACGACTCATCCTACTATCATAACCCTTTCATGGAGAAGTATCGTGTGGAGGGGCAGATGAAATTCCCCTTCTTTCTCACCCCTGCAAAACACTATGTCGGCACGGCGTGGTACAGGCGTACCGTGACCGTACCCGGAAAGTGGAAGCGCCGCAGCGTTATTCTGCATCTTGAGCGTCCGCATATAGAGACAACCGTATTTGTGAACGGTCATGAAGCCGGTCGCGACTCGTCGTTGAGCGTGCCTCATGAGTATGACATCACACCTTACATCGTGTTTGGCAAGCCCAACGAGATAAGTGTAAGGATATACAACGGCATTGAAAACGTGTGCGTGGGACAGGATTCCCACAGTGTTACCGACCAGACGCAGGGTTGCTGGAACGGTATGGCGGGACGCCTTGAACTGGTGTCGCGTCCGCACAACCGCATATCCGACATGCAGATATATCCCGACGTGACAAACAAGAGCGTGGCTGTGCAGCTTGCCTTCGAGGGCAAGGGCAAGGGACGCAAGGTGGAATTCATCGTATATGAGGGCGCTGCCGCTGCAAGCCGGAGCACATCGTCGGCACGGCGTGTCTCCACAGCATCACATCACATCTATGGCGACACCGCAAGCGTGACCATTGCCCTTGGCGATGACGTGCGTCTGTGGGATGAGTTTAACCCTAATCTATACACCCTGCAGGCTGTGTGCAACGGCGACACGGTGACTTCGGTCTTCGGAATGAGAGAGATAACCATAGAGGGACGTCAGTTTTATATGAACGGACGCCCTATATGGATGCGCGGAACGGTGGAAAACTGCTGTTTCCCACTCACGGGATATCCGCCTACCGACGAGGAATCGTGGCTGAAGATATTCAGAAAATGTCGCGAATACGGTCTTAACATGATGCGCTTCCACTCCTATTGTCCGCCCGAGGCAGCTTTTTCTGCCGCCGACAAGGTGGGCTTCTACCTGCAGCCCGAAGGTCCGTCGTGGCCCAATCACGGCGTAAGGCTTGGCAGGGGCATGACCATCGACCGCTATCTTATGGAGGAAACGCAGCGCATGGTGCGCGAATACGGTAACCATCCCTCTTTCTGCATGCTTGCGGCAGGCAATGAGCCGGCAGGCAACTGGGTGAAGTGGACGGACAGTTTTGTGGAAAAGTGGCAGCAGACAGGTGACCGCCGGCGAGTGTATTGCGGCGCATCGGTGGGCGGCGGCTGGGCATGGGACACCAAAAGCGAGTTCCACGTAAAGGGAGGAGCACGCGGACTTGACTGGGACAGGCACGCACCGCAGTCGGAGGACGACTATTACGACCAGATACTGATGCCACGCAACTTCAAGCCTGCTGCCGATGGCGAAGTGAACAACACCCCGATACTGGCGCACGAGCAGGGACAGTGGTGCGCTTTCCCCGACCTGAAGGAGACAAGCCAGTATACCGGTGCATACAAGGCAGGCAATTTTGACATCTTTGCCGACCTGTTGCGCGAGGGAGGAATGGCTTCGCAGGCAGAGAAATTCCTCATGGCATCGGGCAAGTTGCAGACTTTGGCATACAAATATGAGATAGAGCGCAACCTGCGCACGCGCGATTACTCGGGCTTCCAGCTGTTGGGTCTCAACGATTACAGCGGTCAGGGTACGGCTCTTGTAGGTGTATTGAACGTCTTCTGGCGCGAAAAAGGATATTGCACGGCTGACGATTGGGCCAGATTCTGCTCTCCCGTAGTGCCGCTCGCACGTTTCCCGAAGTTTGTGTTCACCAACGACGAGACGCCCGAAGTGGTGGTGGAACTGTATAATGCCTACAAAGAGAACCTGAAGAACGTGCGCACCACGGCGCGCGTGTTGTGCCCGCAGCACGAAAGGAAGCAGATAATACTTCAGTCGCCGGAGATTGCTGGCACCATCGACTCCATACCCTTGGGCAAGAAGAATCCCCTCACGGTATTGGCAATGCCCCTTGCTTTCTTCACCGAGCCGACAAAGCTCACGCTCGAGGTGAAAGTGGAAGCCGACAACGCCCCTACGGCGGTGAACAGCTGGGACTTCTGGGTCTATCCCAAAGAAGAACAGATGCCGGCAGAGACGGGCATACACGTTACTGACACCCTGGACAGACGTGCTCTCGACGTGCTCGCCAAGGGAGGCAACGTGCTCATAGAGGCGGCAGGGAAGGTGCGCATGGGAAGTGACGTGAAACAGACCTACCTGCCCGTCTTCTGGAATACGAGCTGGTTCAAGATGCGACCGCCCCACACTACGGGAGCAACGATAGACACCACACATCCGCTGTTCGCCACATTCATAACAGACGACTGGAGCAACATAAACTGGTGGGAACTGCTCAACAAGGCACAGGTGATGAACCTACGCGAGTTTCCCGAAGAATACCAGTCGCCAGTGCAGCCCATCGACACGTGGCACGTAAGTCGCAAGTTGGGAATGATAGTTGAGGCAAAGGTGCTCAACGGCAAGCTCCTTATGACGACGATGGATATCTCTACCGACCTCGGCAGGCGTGTGGTGGCGCGGCAGATGCGAAAGGCTCTGATTAATTATATGTCGGGTGCCGACTTCAGACCTACTATAACCGTAGAGCCGCAGACAATTACCGATCTCTTCGAGAAGCAGGCTCCGCCTGTAAACATGTTTACCAACGACTCGCCGGACGAGTTGAAACCCAAACTGAAGTGAGAAAGTGATTTTCAATCCCGCTTGTTTCGCAATGCGTTTGATATTCTTGCATTCGCGAAATAAGTGGGATTGAAAATGCCTCACGACACAGCCTCATCCTAAATTCGTTCAAGCCGGTATCGCAGCGCTGTTGTTTAATTCGGAAAAACTGCCGCCATACCCCACGAAACACACTTGAAAACACATTGCTAAAGTTTCATTAACATTTTAGAAAAATCTTTACTTTAACGTGTGTTAATAGGCATCCAAACCTCGATTTGTAACCTACGACGCGAAAATGAGCGTTTTTACTCTC
>CAMTJK010000061.1 GCA_947072805.1 uncultured Prevotella sp. | reverse complement strand
GCAATGAGCTCACGTACGTAACGGCAAACCGATGAAATGGTATTAAATCGCAAAATGCGTAACTCGCTGACTATCAACGCTCCCTATTTGAGGTGAAAAACGCCAAATTTCGCGTCGTAGGTTTCAAATCGAGGTTTGGATGCCTATTAACACACGTTAAAGTAAACATTTTTCATAAAAGTAAATAAATGTTATACGTATTGTATCGCCATGCGTTTCGCAGGGTCATTACTGCTGTATTTCGTTACATGGTATGGACAAACGAAACTCCTTGAAGTCTGTTGTCACACAGCAAAACCGGCTTTTCATTGCAAAAAAAGACGGTAATGTTACACTTTATGCACCGAAACAATACGATTTCGGATGTTTTTTATATCTTTGCCGGTAGTATGACATATAACGTTACGGACATTGTGAGGTAAACAATCGCCATCCTTCTGATGACGGTTGTACTTTCGGAACCCTTCGGAACCCTCTGAAGGCATATGCTATATATACATTATTATATATATAGCGCATCAATATTTTATATTAACCGACAGGCTGTGCAACGGTGTGCATACGCTATGACATGCCTTGCAGCGGCCACAAAAACAGATACAACAATGAGTAAAGAGAATATTTCAATCCACGAGTTTGAATTTGACGTAATATGTGATTATTTTTCGCGCACAGAGCGCCAGGGACCCGGAAGTGACGAGGCTACAATGAGAGCTCTGCAGTTTGTGGACGTACTTGGAACCGATGCCCGCATAGCCGATATAGGCTGCGGTACTGGCGGACAGACAATGGTGCTGGCGAGAAATGTGCCGGGAAGGATAACAGGCATAGACCTCGCGCCGCGCTTTATCGACATCTTCAATGCCAAGGCTGCAGAAAACGGCGTTGCCGACAGGGTGAAGGGTATAGTCGGAACAATGGAGGAGTTGCCTTTCGAGGAGGCTTCGCTCGACATGATATGGTCGGAAGGTGCAATTTACAACATCGGTTTCGAACGCGGAATAAACGAATGGAGGCGCTTCCTGAAGCCTGACGGTTATTTGGTCGTGTCGGAAAGTTCGTGGTTTACCGACGAACGGCCGGACGAGATAGAGCAGTTCTGGAAAGAGAGTTACGCTGAAATGGACACCATTCCCGTAAAACTTGCGCAGATGCAGCGTGCCGGTTATCTGCCGTTGGCGGCTTTCGCTTTGCCCGAAAACTGCTGGCTGGACAATTTCTACGTGCCGCAGGCAAGTGCCCGCAAGGCTTTCATGCAGGCGCATCCGGGCAACCGTACGGCAGAAATGCTCGTCAGTTTCCAGTGTCATGAGGAAGAACTATATCGGAAATACAGCCAATATTACGGTTATGTGTTCTATATTGGCAGGAAAATATGAGGTTTCGACTTCATGCGGCGTCGCTATTTGCCCGCGAAGGCAGTGCCTGCAGACGTGACGCCGCTGTAACTACGGATGATACGAAGGCGTGATGACGTCTAAAACAAAGAGAGGGGCGACCGATACCGGTTCGCCCCTCTTCGTTAAATATCCTGATGTCATTAGAATTTTGCCATTTTGATAGCATCGATGGCGCATTCGTCACCCTTGTTGCCCAGTCTTCCGCCGCTTCTGTCTTTTGCCTGTTGCAGGTCTTCGGTGGTAAGAAGACCATAGATGATGGGAATCTCGCTCGTTGTATTGAGGCGGGCTATGCCTGCGGTCACTCCCTGACATATATAGTCGAAGTGAGGCGTCTCGCCACGTATAACGCTTCCCAGAACGATAATGGCATCGAAGCTGCCGTTCAAGGTCATCTGATGGGCACCATAGATGAGTTCAAAACTGCCCGGAACGGTCTTCACATGGATGTTTTCGGGCAGTGCTCCGTGCTTTTCGAGCGTATCGACAGCACCTTTCAGCAGTGCGCCCGTTATTTCCGGATTCCATTCTGCCACGACAATGCCGAAACACATATTGCTTGCGTCGGGTATGCTTTTGAAGTCGTAGTCAGACAGATTGTGGAGTGCGGTTGCCATTA
Organism: uncultured Prevotella sp.; assembly: GCA_947072805.1. GTDB lineage: Bacteria > Bacteroidota > Bacteroidia > Bacteroidales > Bacteroidaceae > Prevotella. The sequence goes on along the minus strand of CAMTJK010000061.1, from coordinate 12,231 downwards.
TTTTGTTGTTGCGCGTTCGATATACTTGTCGATGGTCTGATACTGCATGGATTCAAAGTATTTGTCCTTTATCTCCTGATACAGTTTCAAGGCTTCATCCTTCTTGCCCTCGCTCTCGAGAATCTCACCTGCCTGTATGAGGAAGATGGGCGACAGCGTGTTGTTGTCTGCCTTTGCTGCTGCTTTCTTCAGATGCTCAACAGCCTTTGCGTTCTGATTGACGTGGGCGTAGGCGTTGCCCAGTGCCGCCTCTGCTGCCGGGCTGACGAGGTTGTCGTCCTTGCCGTCGAATTTCTCGATGTATGTGATTGCTTCATTCCATTTTTCAAGGTTTGCGTAGCACAGACCGGCGTAGAGGTTTGCCAGGTTGCCGGCTTTTGTATCGCTGAAATCATCGGCAATGCTCAGGAAGCCCGGGTATTCGGCACCGTCGCCGTTGAGAGCTTTGTCGAACTGCTCTGCGCTGAAGTATGACTGACCCTTGGCAATGGCTGTGCTTGCCTTGTCTTCGCGTGGAGCTTTGTAGTAAGTGTTGTAGACAATGATGCCGCCAATTATAACAATGATAGCTATCACGGCACCGACGATAGCTTTCTTGTACTTCAGAAAAAATGCTTCAGAAGTGTTCAGAGGCTGTTCCACGACAGGAGCGGCACTCTTCTGAGAGTTGGTTTTTGCCATTATTTCTTTATGTTTTCGGTTTTCTAAATGCGCGGCAAAATTACTTAAATTATCGCATATAGTGAAATTTATTATTAACTTTTTTCGTTTTTGACTTATAAATCAAGTAACTTTGCATGAAATTAGCATTTATTTCTGTCGATGATTCTGCTGAAATTATCCATCATCAACTACAAGAATATAAGGACTGCCACGCTCGATATGTCTCCGAAAATGAATTGTTTTATAGGGCATAACGGCGTCGGTAAGACCAACGTACTTGATGCGGTCTATTATCTTTCATTTTGCAGGAGTTCGAACAATCCCATTGACTCGCAGGTGATAAGCCACAATCAGGACTTCTTTGTGGTGGAGGGCGACTATCTTACCGACGAGGGAGAGCCTTTGTCGGTGTACTGCGGGATGAAGAGAGGCACGAAAAAGCACTTTAAGCGCAACAAGAAGGAATACAAAAGACTGTCGGAACATATAGGACTGATACCGCTTGTGGTTGTATCTCCTGCTGATACGATGCTTATAGACGGCGGTAGTGAAGACCGACGCCGCCTGATGGATATGGTCATTTCGCAGTATGACTATGCTTATCTTGAGGCTCTTACCCGTTACGCCAAGGCTCTGCAACAGAGAAACGCCCTGCTGAAGATGGAGGATGAACCGGACGAGGAGATGATGAACATCTGGGAAGAGCAGATGGCTGCCGAAGGAGAAACGATATTCGCCAAACGGGACGAGTTTGTAAAGGAACTCACGCCCATCTTCCAGACTTATTACCAAAACATCTCGTCAAACCGCGAAACGGTAGGACTGGAATATATATCGCATTGCCGCAGAGGACCTTTGCTCGACGTCATTCGCCGTGACAGACACAAGGACAGGGCGGTGGGATATTCGCTTCACGGTGTACACCGCGACGACCTGGAGTTTACTCTCGACGGGCATCCTATGAAGCGCGAGGGCAGCCAGGGACAGAACAAGACTTACGTAATTGCGCTCAAACTGGCACAATTCGACTTCCTAAGGCGTACCGCTTCGCGTACTACACCGCTGCTGTTGCTCGATGATATCTTTGACAAGCTCGATTCGGAACGTGTGGAGAAGATTGTAAGACTTGTGGCAGGCGATGGCTTCGGGCAGATTTTCATTACAGATACCGACAGAAAGCATCTTGCGGACATATTGCAGAACTGTTCACACGATTACAAACTCTTTCATGTAGATGACGGTGAAATAACGGAAAAGGAAAGGGATGTTTAGGAAAGACGTTCAGATAATAAAGGATATAATATTGCGCAATCTGCGTATGAACGGACTTGAAACGCCGTTGCTGCAGAAGCGTCTCGTCGAGTCGTGGCCTCAGGTGGCAGGTCCGGTCATAGCGCGCTACACTACGGATGTATGTATACGCAACCAGACCCTTTTCGTTTCAATGACCAACCCCGCGCTTCGTGCCGACCTAAGCATGCGGAAACAGGAACTGGTGGAGAAACTCAATCAGACCGTGGGCAGCAGGATAATTGTTGATATACGCTTCTGCTGAAAGGGCTGCGTTCAGCAGATCACTTCATCCATTCTTATGTCGGTTTCGGAGACAGGCACTTCGTCTACAACTTGAAACCCGAAGCAAATGCCAATCTTGTATGCTTGCGGAATGAGCGGCAGAAAACGGTCGTAGTAGCCTTTGCCGCGTCCGAGGCGGTTGCCGTTGCGGTCGAAAGCCATGCCCGGAATGACTGCAAGGTCTATGCTCTGATAGTCGTCGAATACTTTTCCGCACGGTTCCATAATGTGGAAAGCACCTATTTGCAGGTCGTCCGGACCGTTATATTCGCACAGTTCCATAGTACCTTCGCCTGTCACTCGCGGCAGCAGAATGCGTTTTCCCATAGCGCTTTCCAGTATTATGTGTGTGGATACCTCGTCAGGCAGCGAGTGGTAGAGCATTATTGTGCGTGCCGCCATAAATTCGGCATGCTCCATAAGCCTGTTTACAGCATGAAGCGACAGCCTTTCCAGCTCCTGCCGGTCGTACTGCCGCTTCATTGTGCGTATTATATCCCTAAGATTACGCTTTTCCATTCTTCTTTTGGGTTTCGGGCTTCTTAGGGAATGCTTTCCCCTCCTTGAACACCTCCAGCGTCTTTGTGATGGCAGGGTCTTCGCGGTTGAGATATTCCATCCATGCCTGTTCGTCAAGTATGTTGTAGATTATCCTGCTGTGTATGTAGCGCTCAATAAGTCGGTGTGACTTGTTTATCATGAGATTGCGTCGGCGCAGACCGTTACGCTCGGCGTAGGCGGCGAAGGCTTCTACCAGATTCTGTTTTTTAAGATAGCTGTTCATCTCTTTCATCGTGGTCATGGACTTCAGCTTGCCTCTGTTCTCGTCGGTATAGGAGTATGCGAACTGCATTATAAGTCCCGACATGCTCGCTTCCTTATAGTATGATGTCACGTCGGTAGTGTCTTCAGGCACGAAATAATCGGGAGTGATACCACCTCCGCCGTACACGGTGCGCCCTATTGCGGTATGATATTCGGGACCGGTGTGCTTTATGCTGTCTTGCGAGAAGTATTCCCCATGTTCGTATCTGTATATAAGGTCTTCTTCATAGTCCTTTCCGCCTCCGTGGGTGTATGGCTTCTGTATGCAACGCCCTGCCGGAGTGTAGTAACGGGCTATGGTAAGGCGTATCATCGAGCCGTCGTTGAAGGCAATGGGCTGCTGCACGAGACCCTTTCCGTAGGAACGTCGCCCGATGATTATGCCCCGGTCGTTGTCTTGTATGGCTCCGGCGAGAATCTCGGAAGCCGAAGCCGACACCTCATCGATGAGAACCACGAGCGGTATTTGCTGGTAGCTGCCGCGTCCGTCGCTGCGGTATTCCTGCCGTGGCGACTTGCGTCCCTGCGTGTAAACTATCAGACAACCCTTGGGCAGCAACTCGTTGGCTATCTGTACAGCAGAGGCAAGATAACCGCCGGTGTTGCCGCGGAGGTCTATTACAAGGTTGGTAAAATCTTCCTGCGACAGTTTTGCCAGTGCAATGAGCATTTCGGGATATGTGTTTTCGCCAAAGTTCTTTATCTTTATATATCCGGTTGTCTCGTCAAGCATGTAGGTTACGCTGACGCTTTTCTGCGGAATATCCCCTCGTGTTACGGTTATTTGCCGCATCTTTGTTTCGCCGTAACGCAGTATTCCCAGTTTTACCTTGGTGTCTTTAGGTCCTTTCAGCCGGTGCATGGCTTCTTCGTTGTTTACCGATTTGCCCACAAAGAGTGTGTCGTTCACGCTTACTATCTTGTCGCCGGCTATCACTCCGGCGCGTTCGGCGGGTCCGTTTGCTATCACGTTCAGCACTCTCAGCGTGTCTTGCCTGATGTTGAACTCGATGCCGACACCCGAAAACGAACCTTTAAGCTCGTCGTTTGCCGCCTGCACGTTCTTTGCGCTGATGTATACAGAGTGCGGGTCGAGTTCCGACAGTATTTTCGGCATTGCGTTTTCCACCAGTTCGTTTATGTCCACCGTGTCTACATATTGGTCATCCACCACATGCAGCAGATTGTTCAGTTTGTTGCTGCTGAAGTTGATGATGCTCAAACGGTTGCCGGAGAAGTGGTTGGCGTAGAAAGTGCCTATAAGTATTCCTGCCACAACGCATATTGCCATGATGAGCGGCATCATGCGGCTGAATTTATTCTGACTCATTGTTATCCGGATTTAGGTATATCACTTCGATGTTTGCCTTTTCGAGCAGTCTTATCCCATCCTCAAGCCTATAATGTTCGCCGTACACCACACGCTTGATGCCTGCCTGTATTATCAGTTTCGAGCATTCTATGCAGGGTGAAGCCGTAACGTAGAGTGTGGCTCCGTCGCTGTTGTTGGAGCTTCGTGCCAGTTTTGTTATGGCGTTTGCCTCGGCGTGAAGTACGTAAGGGTAGGTTACGTTGTTGCAATCTTCGCACACGTTGTCGAATCCGCTGGGCGTACCGTTGTAGCCGTCGCTTATTATCATCTTGTCTTTCACCACGAGTGCCCCGACTTGCCTTCTTTTGCAGTAGCTGTTCTCTGCCCAGATGCGTGCCATGCGCAGATAGCGCAGGTCAAGCAGCCGTTGTTTCTCGTCGGCGGCAATGCTGTCTGTGGCTGCGGTATGTTCTTTGTCGGTCATGGAGAGTACTTTATTTTGTAACCTTCTTTATTCCGTTGCGCTCGAGCAGGGCGTCAATGGTAGGCTCGCCTCCGCGGAAGCGCTTGTAGATTGTCATGGGATGCTCTGTGCCGCCTTTCGAGAGAATGTTCTCGCGGAAGCTGCGTGCCGTTTCGCGGTCGAATATGCCGTGTTGCCTGAAAACGCTGAATGCATCGGCATCAAGTACTTCAGCCCACTTGTAGCTGTAGTATCCTGCCGCGTATCCACCTGCCATGATGTGGCTGAACTGCACAGTCATGCAGGTGTCGGGCAGCTGCCGTAGCACCATAGCCTTCTTCCAGGCCTTCTTTTCGTAGGGAATAATGTCTTCAGTAAATTCGTTCTTGCGTGTGTAGTATGCCATGTCGAGCAGTCCGAAGCTAACTTGTCGCAGGCAGTTGTAGCCGGCCATGAAGTTGCGGCTTTTCACAATACGATCTATCAGCTCGTCGGGCAGTGGCTCGCCGGTGCGGTAATGGAAAGCGAAGGTGCGCAGGAATTCTTTTTCTACCGCGTAGTTTTCCATAAATTGTGACGGCAGTTCCACGAAGTCCCACAGCACATTGGTTCCGCTGAGGCTCTCGAAGCGCGTGTTGGCGAAGATGCCGTGTAGAGAGTGCCCGAATTCGTGCAGGAAAGTCTCCACCTCGCCGAGCGTGAGCAGAGCCGGCTTGTCGGCGGTGGGTTTTGAGAGGTTCATCACCACGCTTACGTGCGGTCGTACGTTGTTGCCCTCGCGGTCATAGCATTGACCTTTGAACGATGTCATCCATGCCCCTGCTTGCTTGCCTGCCCTCGGGTGAAAGTCGGCATAGAATACGGCGAGATAGCTTCCGTCTTCGTCAAACACCTCGTATGCCTTCACGTCGGGATGGTATACGGGAATGTCCTTGTTCTCCTTGAATGTAATGCCGTAGAGTTTGTTGGCGAGTCCGAACACTCCTTCCGTCACCTTTGACAGTTCGAAGTATGGGCGCAACATTTCGGAGTCTATATTGTAGCGCTCCATTTGCAGCTTGTGCGAGTAGAAGCTGAAGTCCCATGGCTGCATTCTGAATTTGCGTCCTTCTGTCTTTTGTGCCAGGGTTTCTATCTCCTTCACTTCCTCTATTGCACTTGGACGGTAAGCTTCGATGAGCTTGTTGAGCAGGTTGTAAACGTTTCGCGTATTGCCGGCCATGCGGTGTTTCAGCACGTAGTCGGCATACGACTTAAATCCGAGCAGCTGTGCCATTTCGCGGCGCAGGTTTATGATGCGCTTGCAGATGTCGAGGTTGTTCTCTTCGTTGTCGTGTATGCACACCTGATTCTTTGCCATGTACAGACGTTGGCGCAGTTCGCGTCGTGTGCTGTAGGTCATGAACGGTGCATAGCTTGGATGGTCGAGGGTGAAGAGCCATCCCTCCATTCCCTTTTCGCGTGCTGTCTGTGCGGCAGCCTCACGTGCCGTGTCGGGCAGTCCGTCGAGCTCGGCGTCGTCGGTGATGTGCAGTGTGAATCCTTTATTCTCTTTCAACAGGTTCTGTGAGAATTTCAGTGACAGCATGCTTGCCTCTTCCGTCATGCGGCGTAGTCTATCTTTGCCCTCGTCGTCGAGTAGGGCACCGCTGCGCACGAAGCCGTCGTAGCAGTTGTCGAGCAGCTTCTTCTCCTCGGCGGTGAGGCGGCGGTGGTGGCGATGTACGGCTTTCACGCGCTCAAAAAGTTTTGGGTTGAGGCTTACGTCGTTGGCGTGTTTGGTAAGTATGGGCTGAATTTTCTGTGCCAGAGCGTTCATTTCGTCGGACGTTTCGGCACTCATCATGTTGTAGAAAACAGTAGACACGCGGTCGAGCAGGTCATAATATCCCTTGCGTGTCTCGCTCTTGTCGATGATGGTATTGTCGAATGTGGGTGGTTGAGGATTGTTGATAGTCTTTTCTATCTGCTCGTTGTCACGTCGGATTCCTTCCATGAACGCTTCCTCGAAGTCTTCCAGACGTATGCGATCGAAAGGAACGGTGTCGTGCGGTGTGTTGTATGGTTCGAAAAACGGGTTTGTGCGTTCCTTGCTTTCTGTGTTGCAGGTTGTCATAATGTGTGATGTTGATGCCGATATGCGCTGTTGCGCTTTTCGTTCTGATATGATTTGTGTTACAATAATGATGTGCAAATTTAGGTAAAAAAATCGATTATCATATTGGCGGCAATGAGAAAATGACTATTCTTTAGAGGTTTTGACACTCATTCACCCATCACGAGATGCTCTATGGCGGGTATTTCTATCCGGCTGCGCCCCAGAGTGACCATTCCTTTGGCTTGCATGGCGTTAAGTGCACGTGATATGTTGATGCGGCTGTCGTTGAGTTCTGTTGCCAGCTGTTCCATCTTGATGTGGAATGTTTTCCTGCCGGCAGGATGGTTGCAGTGGTCCATGAAGAAGCGCACTATGCGGTTATGCAGACTGCGTGGGCATCGTGCCCAAAGCCGGCGCTGCATCTTCTGTGTGTGCGTGGCAAAAATATTGAGCAGATTGAGCCGGAACACGAGAAATGTGTCCGACAATATTCCCATCTCGCGTTTGTCGATAGTGATAAAATGGACCTCGGCAAGGGTATGGAACGTGCCATGGAAACGCTGTGTAAGTCCGGTAATGCACTCCGGTTGTATCATGGCCGGGGCCTGAATCTCCTCTACGACACTATAACTGTGGTCGTCTGATACGCTTTCATGCCTCAGACTGCCGTTGGTTAGTAGGTATATCCTGTCGCAACGCTCTCCGTCCTTTATAACGCGCTTGCCTGCCGGCAGTTTGAGAAAGCCAAATTTGGTGTGCGCCACGAGCTGTGTGAGGTCGGAGAAGCTCATTCCCTGAAACAGTGGGAACTGAAGCAGTTTGTCGTAGAGTTGGAGTGTTGCCATATGTCAGTGATTTTCTTTCTCGCGCAACATCGTATTGCAATACGTTCCCGACTGGAACGAAATGTGATTCCGTCGGGAAGGTAAGATGATTTGTAATGTGTTGATTGCTAAATTAATATATTACTTCTGTATCTTGTCGCGCAGGGTGGGGGAAAACCATACGCTGTTGCCGCCATGCTCGTCATCACAGATGAAGTAGGCCATGAGCTCCGGATGCCGTTCCAGCACCTTCTTTGCCTTTTCCAATCCCATTACCATGAAAGCCGTGGCATAGGCGTCGGCGGTGGCACAGTCGTCGGCAAGCACGGTGGACGACAATATGTTGTGCTGCACGGGAAATCCGGTCTTGGGGTCGATGGTATGGGCATATTTCTTGCCGTCCTTATAGTAGAAGTTGCGGTAGTTGCCGCTCGTTGCCATAGCCTTGTCTGTGACGTTCAGTACCGTCTGCAGCTCGTTTGAGGTGCTCAGCGAGTCGTCGGTGGGCTTAGTCACTCCTATGCGCCATGGTACCCGTTTTTCGCTTACGCCGCTTGTCACAATCTCTCCACCTATTTCTATCATGAAATTCTTCACCCCCATGCGCCGCATCATGCGTGCCACCACATCGCTGCCATATCCTTTGGCTATGGCTCCGCAGTCGAGCATTATGCGTCCGTCGGCTTTCTTTACGTGCCCATTGTCGAGCGATACCTTACTGAATCCCGTAAGGCGGCGCAGACTGTCTATGGCGTGGGCGGTGGGCTGCACGCCGCTCTTGAAGCCGAAGCCCCACAGGTTTACGAGGGGTGCAACGGTGATGTCGAAGGCACCGTCGGTCTCGCGCGACACTTCGGCGGCCTTGTTGAATACTTCGGCAAACATGGCGTCTACGGTTATGTCCTCGCCCCTGTTCACTGCCGATATCACAGAATGCTCGTTGAAAGGTGAGAGAGAATTGTCTATGCGTGCCAGTTCCGCTTTTATGCTGTCGTTGAGGTCGGTGGCGTTCTGGTATGTTATGTTATATACGGTGCCGAATACAAATCCGCTGTTGTGGTGGTAAGGCATCGTGTTCTGCTGTCTTATAATAAGAATGGTGCCTATAATGAGGAATGCAAGAAACGGCAGTTGCCATTTTTTCAGTTTGTAGTTCATAGATATGATGTCTTATGTTAGTCTGCACCGGTAGTGATATGGATGTGGGCATCAGCGCTGTCAGATGTCGATGGACACATTAAAGGTGGCACCCAATCGGGTATCGCCGTAAATGCCGTATCCTGGTACATACCAGGTATTGCCTATCGAGGTGTCTTTGTGGGAGATACGCCTCTTGTAGCGGAACACCCAGCCCATGTGCAACGGCCCCCAAACCTTGGCGTCGAGCCCGAATACCGCTTCAAACCAGTGTTGGTTGCACGATTCCCCGTTGCGGGCGAACGAAGCGTCGGTGCCCCATACAGGGTCGTAAATATCATTGCGCGATATGTCTACCTTATACGAGGTGAATGCGTAGCGGATACCGCCGTACAGACGGTTGGGGGCGTGCTTGTTCTTAAGCAGGTTGAGGTCGCAGCCCAGCCGAAAGAATGGTGAACCGGTCTTGTAGTGCATTCCGGTTACCACGTCGGTGCGGTTGGCACGCCCGTAGCCTACCTCGATGATGGGAAAATACTGGTCGTGAAGATTAAGTCTCAGAGCCGCCTCGTAATCGCCGTAGTCGCCAAAGGCCTGCATGGCAGGACCGACAAGATCGAACGATACCGCGAATCCGTTAAACAGCGGCACGGAATCCTTCTGTATGGCGAAGGTCTTGTTTTGCGCCGCCGCTCTGCCGGTAACGGCAAACAGCATTAGCAGACTAAGGATTAGTTCTGAAGTATATGTGAAAATGTTCTTTCGACAAATCATAGTTTACCGATTGATTGTTGATGGCGATGGAGTCTATCACATTGCGCGTCCACTGCACGCCTGTAATGGTGTGGAAGTAAGACAGATTGCAGTCCACCGACTCAAAGTGTGGCGTGTCTTCCTTCGATACTATGACGCGGTCGGTGACGGAATCATCCTCGTTCTTGAACTCGAAGATGAGCGTGTCGGCAGGCGATGTGTAGCTTATGGGGAGGTTGAACGAGGATGTGTTCACGCTGCGGTTAAGCAGAACGCTGTCGTTGCCGTCGCTCCGCGTTGTAGAGATTGTCAGCGTGTCCATAAGCGCAACAGGATTGCCGTTGCTGTCATACACCTTATATATGGTATAGACGGCGTTCTGCACGGGGCAATCTATTGAGGTACATGCCGCAGGAAGCAGCAATGCCGCAAAAAAGAGGTATGGCATGAACTTACGCCGTATGCCTTGTTTCATAATCATTGTCTTGCTTTTGTCGTCCGGTATTGGTGAGCGCTGCAGCACGGTGATTCCACATCTGCCCCGGCGTCACACACTCTCTTCAATCTGGTAGTCGTTGCGCCCGTTGGATGTTCGGCTTATTAGATCGCCGATGAATCCGGTGAGAAATAGCTGTGTACCGATAATCATCATCGTCAGGGCTATGTAGAAATATGGCGAATCGGTGACAAGGTGCTGCGGAATGCCGTTGGCAAGGGCATAGAGCTTGTCGATGCCTATGACAAGCGCGGAAATGAAGCCTACGAGAAACATTAAGGTACCAAGGAATCCGAAGACGTGCATGGGCTTTCTGCCGAAACTGCTCAGGAACCACAGCGTGATGAGGTCGAGGTAACCGTTGAAGAAACGGTTAAGACCGAACTTCGACGAGCCGTATTTGCGTGCCTGATGCTGTACCACCTTTTCGCCAATCTTGCAAAAACCGGCATTCTTGGCAAGGTAGGGAATGTAACGGTGCATCTCGCCGTACACCTCGATGTTCTTTATCACGGCTTTCCTATAGGCTTTCAGACCGCAGTTGAAGTCGTGAAGATTCTTTATCCCGCTTATTTTGCGTGCCGTGGCGTTGAACAGCTTGGTCGGTATGGTCTTCGATAAGGGGTCGTAACGCTTCTGTTTGTAGCCCGACACAAGGTCGTAGCCGTCTTCCTTTATCATACGGTAAAGCTCGGGAATCTCGTCGGGGGAGTCCTGCAGGTCGGCGTCCATTGTTATTACTACATCGCCTTGAGCCTGTTCAAAGCCGCAGTACAGAGCCGGACTTTTGCCGTAATTGCGTCTGAACTTTATGCCATGCACACAGTCGTGTGATTGCTTCAGGCTGGTAATCACTTCCCAGGAGCGGTCGGTGGAACCGTCATTGACAAATATCACTTCGAAAGAAAATCCGTGTTCTTTCATCACTCGCTCTATCCACGAATACAATTCCGGGAGCGACTCTTCTTCATTATATAAAGGTATAACAACAGAAATGTCCATAATGATATGCTTTTTCTTGTTCTTCTATTGTTGTTGGGGAGTATTTCTCTTTATGACGGCGGCAATGGGAATGCCAAGTATAACGCCTAACATCACGTTCAGCGGGAACGAATTCCACATATATTCGAATGGGCGCATCTGTCGCATCTGCCTTAGGCTCTCGTTGAACAGTTCCGTCATGCCGTTGGCTTCGATGAGTTTTCGGTTCGTTTCGTCGTTCATCATCTCGATAACACGACTTATGGTGTATCCGTTGTCGAAGTATGCGTAATACACTATCTGCACTACGCCAAGGAGTATGGCCGCATTGAAGAACATGCTTATTATATAATAGTAAGCCCTGAAAAATCCGATGACACCGCCACGGGCATTGTCGCGGAACTTGCGAAGCCGGTATGCGGCAAAGAAGGGTGTGCTTACGGCAAGCAACATGGCAAACATCATGAATGAAGGCTTGGATAATCCATGTAGGTAACAGAGAAAACTGGCTATCCAAACCAAGCTTAGCAGGGCGCCATCGTAATGGGCAAACGCATAAAACTGCTTGTGTTCATCGTTAATCATCTACTGTATGTATGCCTGATTTGTATTTGCCTGCAAAAGTAATAAATTTAATTTATAAAACGATTACACATGTTCCGCTTTTTATGTAATCACGTCTTTTTTGCATGAAAAAACGGAGCGAAACTGCCTGTTTGATGGGCTCTGAAGATGGTTGTGAAAGAGAAAAAAAGTTAAAAAACAGTCATTTCCGCTGCTTAGATGACGTATTGTGAGTGGAAATACCTACCTTTGCATCCGCTAAAATACGGGCAAGTCTTGCACGGCCAGCTCCCTTCGAATCCTCCAGGACGGGAACGTAGCAAAGGTAGTTGGTTGTAGCGGCGCGATGTAAGTAGCTTGCCCACCCGCCTCTTTAGCTCAGTTGGCCAGAGCACGTGATTTGTAATCTCGGGGTCGTTGGTTCGAATCCGACAAGAGGCTCCACAAAAGAAGAATCCCAGAGCAGTCGTTCTGCTTTGGGATTCTGGGTCAGCGGATTTTCCCGGTTGGTGGTGAAGATGTCGGAGTATAGTGTTATCT
>CAMTJK010000060.1 GCA_947072805.1 uncultured Prevotella sp. | reverse complement strand
ACGGCATCGCGATATCGTCGAAATCGCATTGCGATTTCATCGAAATGGCGATGCCGTAAAAGCTATATCGCAATGAGCTCACGTACGTAACGGTTTTTCGACCCGTCGGGAGCATAATTTGACCCACTTTGATTAACAAAAATTTACACCTAGAATGCCGGATTTAAAAATGTTAAATTCGACCAAATATCTTTACAAATTAACTCTTTTTAGGTGCAGTTACAAACTCCGTAACTATTCAGCTAATACCTATGCAGCTGAATAGTTACTATGGATCGAGGACAATTATATGTGATACTTTCCTTAAAAAAAAAAGACTGAGTAGCTACGAGCGGCATCAGCCGACAGTATCACATAATATAGAAACGGTCATTGGAATTAAACAAAAATATGTCGGTAGAGTAAAAAGGCAGAATCGGCTTTATAACATGCTTGCTGCAGTCAGATAAAACGAAAGCTCTACGAGAAGAAACATTGCTCCGCAGCAGTCGCCTGTATATCCGTGCAGACGTTTCCAGATGAGCAGGTATATGAAATACATCACTATACATGGAGTGAATACGAGTATATGCCAGTCGATGAAGCTGTTGAGCAGGTAAATATATATGCAGAGTGGTAGCAGTCCCTGTATGGCGAGGATTACACATGCCTTGACATTCATTTTCCGGTATACGGTCTTGGCTTTCGATTCTTCTTCTGTACGGGCATAGGACATCATCATAACCAATTGGCTTGCAATCATTTTTGAAAAAGGATCGGCTGCCATCACGGTAAGGGCCGCCGTATATGGAGGCATGGAAAAGAGTGCTGCGAAAAGCAACATTTCGTAAAACACGATGCCAAGTACACCATAGGTGCCTATGCGCGAGTCTTTCATTATGTCAAGAATGCGTTTTCTGTCGGTGCCTCCTCCGCCGAATCCGTCAAAGAAATCGCAAAGTCCGTCTTCATGAAGAGCACCTGTAAGCAACACGCGGCATGCCATGGCAAGTATGATGACGATGGGGTAGGGAAGCCAATAGCTGCCGAAGTAGATGACCGAAGCCATTGCTCCACCCGTAAGCCAGCCGGTAAGTGGCCAGTGTTCCACCACGGTGCTGTAGCATTCGCGAGGTGGTTGATGTATGCGCCAGAAAGGAAGGCGTGTAAAGAAGATAAGTGACGCCCACACTCTGTCATACCATTTAGAAGTATTTAGTGATATTCGCATTTCGGAAGTTATTCATTTCGTTAATCATTCTTACAGCACTCTCTATGATAGGATATGAGCATAGAGCACCCGTTCCCTCTCCAAGGCGAAGTCCGAGCGACAGAAGCGGTTCGGCATTCAGGAGCGATAGCATGCGGCGGTGACCGCTCTCGTCGCCGCAATGACCGAAAATCATGTATGGAACGGCTGCCGGATATAGTCTTGATGCAGCCAGGGCACATGCTGTCATGATGAATCCGTCTACCATTACGAGTAGATGCCGTTCGGCTGCACGGAGCATAGCGCCAATGGCAGCCACCATTTCGAAGCCACCGAAATACCTTATTATATATTCATTTGCTGCCATGCGTTTGTTACTGTTGTCATACTCTGCTGTTAAATCGGTGCAGATACCGTTATTATTGCACGTGTCGAAGAAGTTACTTACGGCTCTTTTAAGTACGTCGTACTTGTGACGTATGCCTGGTTGGTCAAGTCCGGCACCGGCTCCGATGCATTCCTCCAGAGGAATATTGCCGAAAAGGCTCATCCATACGCTTGACGGTGATGTGTTGGCTATGCCCATCTCGCCAATGCAGATGATGTTTGTACCCTCGGATGCGCACTTGTCCACGAGATCTGCTCCAACCATGATGGCACGGTCGAGCTGTTCTTCACTCATGGCAGGACGATACAGAAAATTGTCCGTACCGGCAGCTATCTTGCGGTTGGCTATTTCCGGAAATCCGCTCAAGTCGTAGTCCACACCAACATCCACGAGGTTGAGTTTGAAGCCATGCTGCCTGCAGAACATATTTACTCCACCGCCACCTCGAGTGAAGTTTATCATCTGTTGCCACGTTATTTCCCGTGGCGAGACGCTCACGCCCTCTCGCTCTATACCATGGTCGGCACCAAGAAGTAGATGCTGTGGTTTCTGCAGAACGGGTGACAAGGTCTGTTGTACAAGACATATTTGCATGGCAAGTGACTCAAGCCTTCCAAGCGAGCCTTTGGGTTTGTTCAGATTGTCAATCTTAGATTGTATCGCCTCGCGCATGGAATTGTCGGGCGTTTCAATATTGAACCGGTGCATAATAAGACATTTTTGGTTAAAGGTAATAGGATGTGGGAGGTTTTGTAAATGGGTCCAGATATTCTCAGGCCTGTGCTTCGTGTGTCAGGCAGCAGCAGTTAGAGCCTATTTGCCCTTTATTTTCAGTGGAATGCCACTCACCATCAATACCACCTCGTCAGCTTTTGATGCCACATACTGGTTCATCCACCCTTCAAGGTCGGTAAAGCGCCGCTGTATAACATTGTCGCTCACTCCGCCGCTGCCAATCTCGTTGGTGACGAAGATGAAAGTTGCATCCTGGGATGTAAAGCGGTCAAATTCATTCTTTACAGCATCGAGAGCCTCATCGACGGTTGGCTGTTCCCATTCGGCTTTCCCGCGATTGAAGAAGAAGTTGGTACACCAGAGCGTAATGCAGTCTATCACGGCTACCCTTCCGCTTATGTCGTGTCGGCTCAGGTATTTCTCTTCCTCGATGTTGGTCCACTGTTTGCCACGCCTCTGCTGATGGTTTTCCACCCTCTTGCGAAACTCGTCGTCCCAGACGTGGGCTGTAGCCACATATATAGGGTTCTCACTCAGGTTTAAGGCAAGTCGTTCGGCGTATTGACTTTTTCCGGAACGCTGTCCGCCCGTTATCATAATAATTCGTTTCATACATGTATTCTTCATGTTGTTTCGGTTCTATAGGTCTGAAACGTGAACAAAACCGTAACTAAGGCGCAAAGGTAGTTTAATTATGAGATAAAGCAAAAGGAAGAAACATCTTTTTACGCTTTTTTGCCATATAAATCTAAATTTCAGACCATGATAAAAGCCCTATTGTTACATTTCTGTTATTAATTATTGTGCTTATCTAAAAGGTTTGGAGAGATGTGGAAATTTTGCTTATTTTGCGATAGTTATCAACTAAAGAGAATTACTCATGAATGGTGTTTTTACGTTTTATGCGGGATATGTCGCTCATAATTTCCGGAATGACGACAGACCGGCTATTGTTTAACTTTCGGCGGGAACTATCGGACCCACCTTTAAAAAGTCAGTGGTATGAAAAAACAGATTTTAGCACTCGTTGTTGCTGTTACAGCGGTGCAGGCATTGCCGGCTCAGACGGTTGAAGACAGTAAACTGTCTGATAATTGGTACATCGGTATCAATGGTGGAGAGAACTTCAAGACCACCGGGACAAAGGTGTTCAGTAACCTAAACCCCTCTTTCGGATTGCGTGCAGGAAGATATATAACCCCCGTGTTTGGCTTGGCTATCGAGGGGGAAGCTTATCTCAACAATAAGGGCAGCGAGAACCGCCCGCTCGGAACTGCAATCAAGGGTATAAACGTGTCGTTGCTCGGTACGACTAACTTCAGTAATCTCTTCGGGGGCTATCCGGGTGAACCGCGTTTCTTCGAAATCGCAGGAATTTATGGCCTAGGCTGGGGACATATCTTCGGAACCCAAAATCACCGACCTGCAGATAATGATATGCTGACATCCAAACTCGGTATTGACTTCATCTTCAATATAGGTCAGACCAGGGCATGGCAGATTTATATTGAACCTAACATCTCTTACGGATTGGATGTGGATGATGGTAAGACAAACTTCAATCTTAACAATTCGGCATTGGGGCTGATTGTGGGTGTAAACTATAAGTTTGGAAATAGTAACGCCACCCATAATTTCGTACTCGCCGAGCTGCGGGACCAAATGGAAATAGATGTGCTGCTGGACCGTATCAATGAAATGCGCTCTGAACTGAATGCGTATGACATGGCGTTGGAGGCCGGTCGTCAGACCATCGCTAATCTTGAGGCAATGCTGGAAGAAAGGCAGCCGGCTGTGATTGTCAATGAGACGAAAACAACCAATGTGCTCCAGCCTTCAGTCATCTTTCGCCAGGGTAAGAGTACTATCGATGCCGCCCAGTATGCAAGTATATCCATGGTGGCTACGTATATGAAGAACCATCCCGACGCGCATATAATGATAAAGGGCTATGCTTCGCCGGAGGGAAACGGCGAATTTAACCAGCGCCTGTCAGAAGCACGTGCGAAGGCTGTTAAAAATGCCCTCGTAAAGCGCTATGGCATATCTTCAGACCGTCTCACAGTTAAGGGACTGGGTGCTACCGACGAACTTTTCGATGAGTTGGACTTCAACAGGGTGGTTATGTTTATAGATACTACAAGGTAGCGGTGTGTTTATAGACGCTACCAGGTAGGGCTGGAACATTAAGTCCGGATATGACATTGGATAAAAGGACATTGAAATCATTGTCTCATATGCGCTTGTTATGTGTCTTCTCTCTAGCGAGTTTTATCTTTTTTAAATTAAAAAGCATTATTAACAGGAACAACGAACAGCTATTTTGCATACATTTGCTATCATACAGATGGAAAGTAATATATAAACAGCTATTCGTGCATCTGTAAGGGGATGTCGTTCCGCATTCTGTATAATGATAAACAGACCTGATGGAACTGAAAGGTCGTGGAGGAACAACTATGAAATCGAAGAGAAAATGCTATGGGGAAGAGTATTACGAACTCGACAACATCTATAATGAGGATGTAAACGAGCGTTATGGTATTAAGGAGACGTCGGTGTGGTATAACTGACATGAATACTTCTTTCGGGTAATCAAGAGCCTGTTATTACAATTCAGCCACGTATTTCACAAGGAATTAGCGGAAACGGTAAGTTTCTTTGGCACAAGTGAAATGCGTGGCTGATTATTTTTCTAACGGTATATCTTTATAGGATGCTTATAGCCAATTAGATGGTCTTTATATCTATTGTTTTTGACAGTTTGCGCTTGCTGTCTGTTACTTTCAGTGTTATTGTTCCGGCTTTCTTCGTACTGCGTACCACGACCACAAGTTTACCGGAAAAGAGCCGCATTTGGGGCTTGGTAAACTGCTCAAGCGATGTGGCATCCCCATTGCATGCTGCCTGATAAGTACCTTCTCCTGTCACTTCAAACGTAAGTTGGTCGTCGGCGGTAGGGCAGAAGTTACCGTCTTTGTCTGTCAATGATACGGTAATGAACGCCATATCGTCGCCATCTGCGCGCAGTGTAGGTTCTTTGGCATCATTCATACATTCTGCCGACAATTCGATGTTGCATGGCGTACCGGCGGTGCGGGTTGTCTCTTCGCCTATTTGTTTGCCGTTACTGTCATATACCACTACTTTCAATTCGCCCGGCTCGTATTTCACGTTGTTCCAACGCAGGCGATATCTGTCAAGACGTCCATCCTTGTTCTTTTTCACACGTCCTTGGCTCTTGCCGTTAATGAAGAGTTCACCTTCTTCACCGTCTGTATAACAGTAAACGGGGGTGACTTTTCCTTTGCGGTCCAGCCATGTCCAATGAGGCAGAAGATGTATGGTGTGCTCCTTTGTGTTCCATTTGCTGCGATATAGATAGTATCTGTCTTTTGGCAGACCGGCAAGGTCGCATATTCCAAAGTAGCTGCTCCGGCTCGGCCAATATTCGTCGTATGGTGTTGGCTCGCCGAGATAGTCGTATCCGGTCCATACAAATTCGCCAATCACTTGTTTGTAGTCATCCTGCCATTTCCAGTCATCATCCGGCAAATTGCTCCATGAGCAGTATTCCGTATCATATCCGGAACATTGTCCGTCGGGATATTGGGCTTTATTGGATATTTCGACGGGGAATTTATATACGCCGCGCGAACTTACGGTTGAGGCTGTCTCGGAACCGAGCAGGAAACCCTGTGGCAGCTCTTTCAGTCCCTTTTCGTATTTGTGCAGACGATAGTTGAATCCCGGAACATCCATGACTTGTGCGAAACCGGTTTTCATAGCGTTGTCTACACGATCCATGCCTTGTGTCACAGGACGCGAGCAGTCGAGCTTGTGGCACAGGTTCTGCAGATGTTCTGCCATAGCCTTGCCGCCCTTCATTCCCTGTTCCGGTATTTCGTTGCCGATACTCCACATCACGATAGAGGGATGATTCCGGTGGTGTTTTACCAGGTTGGTTATGTCGCGGTCGCTCCATTCGTTGAAGAAACGAGAATATCCGTTCTTGCATTTTGCGTACTTCCACATATCAAAGCTTTCTGCCATAACCATCATTCCGAGAGAGTCGCAGATGTCCATCTGCATCTCCGACGGCATATTGTGTGCAGTGCGTATGGCGTCGCAACCCATCTCTTTCATCATTTTTATCTGTCTTATGAGTGCGCTCTTGTTTATTGCGGCGCCCAAAGGACCAAGGTCGTGGTGTAGGCAAACGCCTTTTATCTTGCGTGTCTGACCATTCAACTCAAAACCACCTTCTTTAGATACTTTCACCGTGCGTATTCCGATGTTGGTGGTCTGACGGTCTATCAGATTGTTATTGTCGTATAGCTTTGTGACAAGTTTGTAAAGGTAAGGAGTCTCCGGTGTCCACAGCTGCGGCTTTTTCAAGTCAAGTACGGTGTGTATGTCGCCGGTTGTCTGTCCTATATGGCTTTCAGCCACAATTTGTCCTTTATTATCATATAATGCAATGTTTACGCCTATCTTTCTTCCTTCAAGTCTTCCTGCCACTTTTGTTGTCACGTCAATCTCGGCTGTCTTCTTGTCTGCTTTGATGGTGTAGGCGAAAGTTTCGAAGGTTTCGAAGTGCGTATCGTTTGTCATTATAAGCTTTACGGGACGGTATATTCCGCCTCCTGGATACCATCTGCTGCTTTCATCAACATTGGTTAGCTCCACTTCTATTAGATTATCGACACCTTTTATTATATAGGGAGTGATATCTATGTTGAAGGCGTTGTATCCGTATGCCCAGAAGCCGGCACGCTTGCCGTTTACGCTGACGGTTGGTTCGCTCATGGCTCCGTCAAACAGAAGCTCGGCATGCTTATAACCGTCTGGAATATGTATTTTTGCCTTATAGTATCCTTTTCCAATCCATGGCAATGCACCCGAGCGTCCGGATTTTTCTGTCTTCTCTTTTTCGTTGTTTTGTTCTATTGCCACAAATTGCAGGTCCCATTTTTTGTCGAACGGACCGCTTATTGCCCAATCGTGCGGCACTTTCACTTCTTCCCATTGTTCTTTGTCGCGCGAGAAAGACCATCCGTCGTTCAACACTCTTTCAATTCGTTGTCCGATGGCTGTCGTTGCGAGCGATAAAGCTAAAATAACAAATTTGCTTCTCATCGTTTTTTGTTTTTAGTAGTGCTTTGTATTTGTCTCATTATAAACTTCTTCGTATAGCTTGAGCAGGTGTTTTGCTGTATTCCTCCAGGAGAAAAGTGCAACGCGCCTAAGCCCTTTATCTATATGTTCCTTTTTGAATGTTTCGTCAGTCTCCAGTCGCAACATCATTTCTGATATTTCGTCGCTGCTCTCGGGATTGACAAGTACAGCATCCTTGCCTGCTATTTCCGGCATTGACGACGTGTTGCTGGTCACAACGGGTGTCCCGCAAGCCATGGCTTCCAGTAATGGAATGCCAAAGCTCTCGCGCAGAGAAGTATAAAGAAAGGCAAAGGCATCTCCGTAAATAGCAGGGAGATCAGTGTTTACGATGTAACCGGGCGATACAATATATGGTTTGATACATTCAATATTGTTGCTTTTCAGTATTGTATCAATATATTCGGGCACCAAATCGGCTATCAGCAATTTCCTTTTCACTTCCGATTTCTCCAGATATTTGGCATAGGCAACAAGCGTACGTTCGGTGTTCTTCTTTGGATCAGTGTTGCCTAAAAAGAGGAAATAGCCTTTTTCTTCGATGTATTTTCTGTAAACATTGTTCTTGTCTGCGTTAGGCGTGAACCAATCGTTGTATCCGTTGTATATCATTGCCATCTTTTCGCGTGGCAGTTTGAGCTTGGTGATGATATTATCCAGTTCAAAGTTTGATACGGTTATTATCCTTTTGCAGTGCGGAAGGATTTTTGGTACAACCAATCTGCGGTATAACCAACCGAGATTCTGATAGAGAGAGCGGTTTTTCTTGTCCCTTGGCTCAAGGAATATAATGTCATGCAAGGTCAGAACCAGGGGTATTCCTTTGCATGACACAGGTGCGGTGTTGCTTGTGCAGTGCAGGATGTCGAGATTGTCACGTTTTGCGGCACGTGGAAGGGCATATTGCTCCCATAGAGGATAGGATGGAAATGGGAGTTCTACAATGTGAACATTAGGTGTGCTTTCCAAGCAGCGGTCGTCTCCTGGCTTTACATATACGAAGTATTCGTTTGTATTGTCCAGCTTCTGCAGCTCTTTTATTTCCTGCAGTACCACGTAATCCATGCCGTGCTTGTTCTTGCGGAAGATGCGTTGGGCTTCAATTCCGATTCTCATGGCGTTCATGTTATTTTATCGACCTTTTGATTTCAGCCGGTACTCCTGCTGCGAGCATGCCTTCAGGCACGTCTTTTGTTACCACTGCTCCGGCTGCTACAACCGAATGACTGCCTATCTTCACTCCGCTCAGAATAACGGCATTTGCTCCTATCCATACGTCGTCGCCAATCGTGATGTTTCTTGTCGTTATGCCTTGTGCGTCGATGTATTTATCCGTTTTGCCGAAATTGTGGTTAAGGGCGCTGATCGTAACGTTCTGTGCAATTATCACATGGTTTCCTATGCTCACCGGACCGATTATGGTGGCGTGCAGTCCCACGCGTACATTATCTCCGATGGTTACATCTCCTACAGCGTTGTTTATGCAGCTGTACGACTCTATTATGCTTCTTTTGCCAAGCGAGAAATGCCTGTATGGGGGCGTGTCCATGCGCACGCTGCTGTATATTTTTGAGTTCTTACCTCTTTTCTGATAAAGCGGTGCAAGCAGTCTCACATACCATCTTGGGCGTGTTTCCAGTTGGTTCATTATCAGAAAATCGACCAAACGCTTGATTGCAGGATTCGATTTAAAGTATTCTCTTAGGCTTTCCTTGTTCATCGGTTGTGTCTTTGTATGACCGATAGCGGTTTCTTAATTGCCACAAATTTAAGGATAAATCACCGTTATTCCAAATAATTGCTCCTTATTTGTGGCGTGTTTCGTTACGATATGCCCTTTTCCCCCAACATATATACAACCACTCTTCTCTATATGATAATAGGCGTTTTTGGTTCTATAGGTGTCAGTGTGGTTTTATATTGGTTGGGTTTAAAGTCCGAGCGGATTGAGACTGCTGTATGCCTGCTTTACTTTGTTTTCTATTCCTTCAGCAGAAAACTCGCCGTTAATGTCGTTTACTTTTTCAGGTTCAAGCTCAAGCACAGTCTCCATGTCAGCTTGTGCTCCACGCATGTCTCCCTTTTCGTACTTTATTGCGCCTCTTTCGCGGAATGCGTTGGTACAGAACGGGTTCATATCTATAACCTTGTCATATATACCGATAGCTTTATCAGCGTTGCCTTTGGCCTTTTCCACTTGTGCATTCAGCATCATCACATCTTCGTTTTCGGCAGAATTCTCCTTGAGGTGAGCTACATCTTCGTCTGCTCCGTTCACATCCCCCATCTGCAACAGTGTCTTTCCGCGCAGCAGATAAGCCTCTGTCATATCGGTGTTCAGTGCAATGGCTTTAGTCAGCATGGCTATCGCGACCACAGGGTTGCCTTGTCCTATGTAAGCCTGGGCGTAGAGATAGTGTGCCATAGCATTGCTGCCGTCGGCCTTCATCGCCTTTTCACAGGCGTCAGTCATGGCTGTATAATCCTCTTGCATGTATGCAACGCGTGCTGTAAGTATATGTATTGCGGTGTTGTCGGGCTCTGCTTCGGCAAGTATCCTGAGCTGTTCGCGGGCTTCTTCCAGTTTTCCTATTCTTATCAGTACCTGTGCAAGGTAGTCTCTTGTCTCTAAGTCTTCATGTATGTTCAGTGCTTCAAGGTAGCATTTTTCTGCATATTCAAATTGCCCTGACTTTGCGGCGCGTACGCCGTCATATTTGTACATGTCGAAGTTGCGTGCTTCTTCAGCCTGTTTTCTTTCTTCCGGAGATTCCTCGTTTCCCCCGAACAGTGCCTTGAATATATTCATCTTTGCTTTTTGTTATTGGTTCTTGTTTTTTATGTGACGTGTCTTTGTATGATAAAGCCATAACTTCCTTTATTGGGATTACGTATAGCGGTTCTCGTAAAGACGTGCGTTACATTGTTTTGTCAGTAAAACTATTCGTCTGCCCCGAAGAGTGGGTCTTCCGGCATTACCATTACCGGTTTCTGGTCGTATGCTTTCAGAATGTCTGCCGGTACATATTTCTTGTCTACAACAAGGCGGAACATGTATTCGCGGAACCAGCGGTCGGTCATTATCATATATCCGTTTTGTCCCCAGCTTGCTCCCCAACTGTTTTCCACTTTCCATTTCGTAGCCTTGCCTTCAGCATCCAAATCTACAGCCGTAAGGGTCATGGCGTGGGTAGAACCGCTGTCGAATGTGCTTATGCGCTGGGCTTTGTCCATCCCGAATGATGTGCCGAAGAGTGAACCGTAGTCGTAATTTTCCGTATCGGCATATCCGCGTTTCTTGTCAAGCATTTTGCCGACATCATATGAGCTGTACATCTTTCTCCCGTCTTTTAGTGATGCTATGGCGAGCTTTTCTATGTCGTCCATGGGCAGGTTTATGTATTTCCAGTTGTGTCCGTCGTAAGTATGACGGTCGTATTCCACTTCGTAGGTTTTGTAGTATTCGCGTCTTGGATCGTTCATGGCCATGATAAACGAGCCGTTAAGCGGTTCTTCGCCAACCACTTCCTTGTAGAATGTCTGCGGTGTATATGTTTTTGCTGTACCTACATTCTTTCCGTCTTTGGTCTTGAATGTGTAGGTAAATTCTGCCGGTGGTTCGCCTATTGTGATTGCGAGCATTTTGTATATGGTGCCGAGCATCTTTGTCTTCTCTGCCTTTATTGCTGCCGGTTTCTTCTTTGCAGCCACCATGTCGCGCAGTTGCAGTCCGAACTCGCGTAGCTTTGACGAGATGAGTCGTGCCATGCGGCTTGTGTTGTCGGTAGAATAACTTTCCGGCATGATAGCTTTGGGCACCAGTCCGTATTTGTCTGCGAGGTCTGCCACGCCGCAGAATGTTCCGCCGTCGTTTATCGGGTTTTTGAAGAAGAACTGTACTCTTTGGTCTTCGAGTGGCTTGCCGGCTGTTTCTATTGCTCCTTGTAGGAAGAGGTTGGCTTTTTCCAGTTGATCCCAGAAGAAGAGGTAGCTATGTGAAAGTTCGAGAGCGATGGAGTCGGTGCGCTGCGCAAAGTTGGAGCGCAGCACATTGAATCCGCTGAACATCCAGCATCTGCCCGAACTCTGCTGGTCGTTGATGGACTGCTTCTTTGTCTCCACACTGAAGTAGGTGTCAAGGTCGTTCCTATTTGCTCTGTTGAAAGCAAGATTGTCGATAGAGTTGGCGGCAAGGGCGTTCGAAAGGGCCTTGTCTGCTGCTGTCATTTGTTGGGCTTTTCTGAATCCGTCCAGCATATCCTGTGATATGCCGCCCTCTTTTGTCTGTGCCATGGCTCCCGAGGCGAGGACGATGGCAATCGAAATAAGGAATGTCTTACTGTTCATTTGGATATAATTTTTTTGTTTGTAATCGTTGTGTGGAATGGAGCATGCTTATTTTTTAACTTCAGTCTGTTTCAGACCACTTTTGGCAAAATAGCGCCACAGAGGTGCAGCCATCAGTGCTTGTCTTATGTCACCTTTCTCCAACATGGCTCTGACTTCTTCTTTCTCTAACAGATACACCTCTATGTCTTCCGTCGCATCGAGGTGCTGTTCCGATATCTTTTCTACGTCGGTGGCGAGATAGCAGTGTGTAATGTTGGTGCAGGTGCTTGAGTTGGGCGACAGTGCCATCAGTTCTTTCCATGAACCGTTGCCGTAGCCCGTTTCCTCCATCAGTTCGCGTTTGGCGGCTTCCAGCGGCGGCTCGCCGTTTTCTATTACACCCGCCACAATCTCGTAACATGTTTTTCCCAGGGCGTGGCGATATTGTCTTACAAGGACCATCTTTCCTTCTCGTGTTACGGCAATGACATTTATCCAATCGGGATATTCAAGTACATAATACTCATCGTTGATGGCACCGGTGGGCAGTTCTACTGTGTCGCGTCGTGCCGTCAGCCAAGGACGTCGTATGAGATATTCGCTTTTCAGAGTCTTCCACTCCATGTTGCGTGATGTCTTTTCCATTCCGTTATTATGGTTTTCTTATATATATAATAAGGTGTAATTTTTTTCTTCGTCTTCTTCGCGCCTCCAGGCTGTTTATTTTCTTCATTCAGTAGTTCCTCTTTGCTTGACAACTCTTTCCATCCGTTTTATGCTGTGGTGTATGCGGGTCATCATCAGCACTGCAGCCGATGACAGTCCAAAGAAGAATCCTATGTAAAGACCGGAGGGACCGAGGTGAAAGGTGAAGGCAAGCAGATAACCCACCGGCATGTTCAGCAGCCAGTAGGAAATTATGGCGATGGGCATGATAACTTTTACATCTTGCAGTCCGCGTAGCACTCCAACCGAGACATTCTGCAAACCGTCCGACAGCTGGTATATTGCCACCGTAACAAGCAGCGTGGAGGTGATGACTATTACTTCGGCATTGTCGGTGAAATAAGTGGGTATGACATGGCGTAGCGAGATAAAGAATAGTGCAGCGATGGCGTTCCATGCCAGCACAAGATGATATGATGCCCTGACTGACAGCTTCATCTGTTCCACGTCACGCATGCCGAAACAGTGCGATACGCGTATGGTGGTTGCCGCACCTATCGAAATGACTATCATGAAGGCACAGTTGCCAAGTGTTATTGCTATCTGGTTGGCACTCATGGCCTCTTTCCCCAGCCATCCCATCATGATTCCTGACCCGACAAAGGCTGATGTTTCGAGGAACATCTGTGCCGAAATGGGTATGCCCATGCGCATTAGTTTAACTACGGAACGCCATGAGTACTGCTTGTGGTTGAATATGTCTGTGAGATAGATGCGATAGCGGCTCCTGCCGATGAAATAGGCAACAATAAGCACGGAGGCTGTTATGCGTGCAAGCATTGTGGCAAATCCGGCGCCCTCGGCACCCATTTCCGGAGCACCCATATTGCCGAAAATGAACACCCAGTTGAGAAAAATGTTGGCTGCATTGGCAACTATTGTGGCCATGAGCTCTGCATGAGTGTTGCCGGTACCCTCAAGAAACTGTTTGAAAGCGAAGAACAACATCACGAAAGGCATGCTCATATACATCATTCTATAATATGGTACAGCCATAACAACCACCTCCTGTGGCTGTCCGAGACAGTAGAGCAGGGGTGTGGCAAGATATTGTACGGTGGCTGTGGCTATGCCTAATATTACGTAGAACAACATACCGTTGAGCAATAGTGATGCCGATTGCTTGTGCTTGTCCTGTACGTAGAGTTCACCCACAAGCGGGGTCATGCCCATGGCTATGCCTATGGCAGCAATAAAAAACAAGAACGACACCGAACCGCCGAATGAGACAGCTGCCAGTGGGGTAGGGTCGTTGCCGCCATATCTGCCCACCATGAGATTGTCTGCCACCTGTGTGAGTATCTGTCCTACTTGCGTAAGTACCACAGGGAAAGCAAGTGTCAGGTTACGGCGGTATTGTTCCTTATATCTGTCGAAAGTATGTGTCATCAGTTCCGTTTCTATTTGGCTGGATGAGTAGCGGCAATGCAGTTCAAGTCTTCGGGCCTGTACTGCTGCTTTTTTGTTGCGCTTTTCTGAAATGCAAAGTTAATCATTTATTTTAAAATTCACAGCTATATCGCGTGTTTCCTGCTCTTTCTGAACACATAACACATGTAGGGCGCAAATAATACCCTAAATAAGGAAACAGGTGTGAATATGTTTTACTGTTGGATAGGTTTCATTAACATTTTAGAAAAATGTTTACTTTAACGTGTGTTAATCGGCACCCAAACCTCGATTTGTAACCTACGACGCGAAAATGAGCGTTTTTACTCTCAAATAGGGAGCGCTGATAGTCAGTGAGTTACGCGTTTTGCGAAATAATACCATTTCATCGGTTT